>NZ_JASOLS010000007.1:0-148122 GCF_030215295.1 Corynebacterium sp. UMB6689
ATCGCTGGTTGGCTACGTACGGAAGGGATAACCGCTGAAAGCATCTAAGCGGGAAGCCTGTTTTAAGATGAGGTTTCGTATTTGAGGTCCCCCACAGACGATGGGGTTGATAGGCCAGACCTGGACGCACCGCAAGGTGTGAAGGCTACTGGTACTAATAGACCAAAACAAACACACACACTCCTTTTCGAGTGTGGAAACAACAAACACAAATAAAGACACAATTATTCACACTGTCGCTTCGCGTCCACTACACAGTATCTGACACAACACACGCAACCAGGCATCAGATTGCCTCGAGTGTTTGTCGGTGGCCTATAGCAGCAGGGAAACGCCCGGACCCATTCCGAACCCGGAAGCTAAGCCTGCTAACGCTGATGGTACTGCAACCGGGAGGTTGTGGGAGAGTAAGAAACCGCCGACACCAAACAAAACAAACAACTCAATACAACCCTTCAGGGCCCTAGACAACACCCACTGTCTAGGGCCCTAAAGGCGTTTTCCAACCCTCATAAAACCCAGCCGCACCAACTGTAGCTACCGGCCAGAGGATTCTAAAACTACAGACCCGAAAGTACAGACCCGCTAGTCGCAACCAAACACAGGCCCGGGCCTGCTGATCAGTCACGCTGCAGGTATGTACTTCCACGTCTGCACTTATAAAACACGCAACAACCAAGCCCAAGTAGCCAAGCACAGGCCCGGGCTCTTCCACCAAAACCCCGCCGAAAGCGGCCGAGCCGTCCTCAACAACAACGCTTACCCTGCCATCTAAGACACAACCCCACAACCCCGAAGTTGAGAACATCAAGCACCAAACTGCTTTCCAGGGTTCAGGCCATAGCCACTGCTCAGAGGCGATGTTATTTTCGTTTATCTATTTATGGATTCAATAGATGATAGGTCTGTAATGGTAATTGTGATGAGAATTCACGGTCGGCACCAGTTAAGGGGTCAACAAATGAAATGTGCGTTGCCGTCAAATGCATTGGTATCCGCATGTCTTCGGCCTCGGCAGGGTAAATGACCGGGTATATGGGGTCGCCAATAATGGGTGCTCCGGCTTGGAGCATATGGAGCCGTAATTGATGAGTCTTCCCGGTCTGTGGTTTGAGTGTGTACTTCGCTAGCTCAGGTAGTGCTCCGTGGATAGCTTCGTACGGGGCCTTATCTACTGGCTCCACGCCGGCGACTTCGGTGATGGCGTTGACTTCACCTTCGACGATGCGTCCTTGTAGTTCCCCCGGGGTCTTCTCCATGCGGGAGCGCCAGACGGTGCCGGGGGAGACGTCGGCAAGCGGCGCGATGGCTGCGTAGGTCTTGGTGACGCGGCGCTCGGCAAACAGCGTTTGGTAGGCGCCCCGTATGGAGCGGTCCTTGGTAAAGACGAGGATGCCGGAAGTGAGACGGTCGAGGCGGTGCGCGGGGGATAACTCGTTGTTTCCGGTTTTCCGACGCAGGCGCACGGTGGCAGTCTCCGTGATGTGGCGGGCGCGGGGCATGGTGGCCATGAAGGGCGGCTTGTCTACGACCAAAAGGCGTTCGTCTTCAAAGAGAATCGGTATTTCGTATGGGACGGGCGTTTCTGGTGCCGGCATGCGGTAGAAATACACCACGGCGTTGGAAGCCAGGATGCTGTCGGGGCGTAGGGGTGAAGCGTCTTGGCGTACAACTTCGTTGGCATCGAAGCGTGCCTGTAGCGCGGCCTCGTTGTCTTCGGGGTGCCGGTGGCGCTGCGTGGTGATGAGGTTGTGTACGAAGTCCCACGCAGTGATTGGCCCGTCGGATACGCGAGCGTGAGTGGGGTTTAGTCCATCGCGGATAGGAAGTGGTGTTGCGCCACGCCTTTTTTGCGATATTCTTTGTCCCATGGATTTCAACTCTATTCTCGCACCCGTCATCGATTTCTTCTCTAATGGTATCGGTGCCGTCATTCGTGACATTGTCGTGGCCGCCTACAACATTCTCTTCCCTGCCAACGCAGATGCTGCGACCACCCCACAGGTCTAATAATAGGTATTAGACTGGAAGTGTAAGCACTTCGAAAGGAAAGGTCATGGCAAAGGAAGACATTGTCGTCGTAGCCGTCGATGGTTCGGAAGCGTCGAAGAACGCCGTCCGCTGGGCTGCCAACACTGCGGTGAAGCGGGGTATCCCACTGCGTATCGCATCGAGTTATACGATGCCGCAGTTCCTCTACGCCGAAGGCATGGTCCCGCCGAAGGAGCTTTTCGATGACCTCCAGGCGGAAACCTTGCAAAAGATTGAGGAGGCCCGCGCCGAGGCCCACAAGGTTGCCCCGGATCTGAAGATTGGCCACACCGTGGCTGAAGGTTCCCCGATCGATATGCTGTTGGAGATGTCTAAGGACGTCACCATGATTGTGATGGGCTCCCGCGGCATGGGCGGTCTTTCCGGAATGGTCATGGGTTCGGTTTCTGCCTCCGTGGTCTCCCATGCCTCCTGCCCGGTGGTCGTAGTCCGTGAGGATAACCACGTCACTGAGTCCACCAAGTACGGTCCTGTCGTCATCGGTGTCGATGGCTCCGAGGTCTCCCAGAAGGCAACTGATTACGCCTTCAAGGAAGCGGATGCCCGTGGCGCAGAGCTGATTGCTGTTCACACGTGGATGGATATGCAGGTTCAAGCTTCCCTGGCTGGCCTCTCGGCAGCCCAGGCGGAGTGGGCTGAGGTGGAGAAGGAGCAGGCAGAACTGCTGACCGAGCGCCTTGCAGAGTTCCAAGAGAAGTACCCGGATGTACAGGTGAAGAAGGTTATCGCTCGTGACCGTCCTGTCCGTGCGCTGACGGAAGCTTCCGAGGGCGCTCAGCTGCTCGTCGTGGGTTCCCACGGTCGAGGTGGCTTCAAGGGTATGCTGCTTGGTTCTACCTCCCGCGCGTTGCTGCAGTCCGCTCCCTGCCCGATGATGGTGGTACGTCCGGACTCCGAGTAACCTTCGCATAACTCCGCTATAACGATTCGGGCCCATTTATTGGATAAATGGTGGGCCCGGGTCGTTTTGATGTTTTAACGCGTACGGTGGGAAGTGCGTAAATAAAAGCTATTTACTGTTGAGAGAAGGAGTGAGTGACATGGGACTTGGTCTCGGTTTCTTTGGATCGATTGTTGTTGGCATCATTGCGGGTTGGCTCGCAGAGAAGATTATGAAGCGTGACCAGGGGCTGTTCACCAACCTCATCGTTGGTGTTATCGGCGGCCTCATTGGTGGCGGTTTGCTGGCGCTGTTTAATAAGGATGTCGGCGATAGCTGGTTCCTGATGATTATTACTGCGACCGTCGGTGCTTGCATCCTGCTGTGGATCGTGGGGGCCATTACGGGCCGCAAGAAATAATAATTCGCATACATACCGGTTTGTCTATATTGTATAGATGAACCGGTTTTGTCATGTGAGGAGAAGAAATGGCCGAAAAGAAGTCGCGCCGTAATCGCCCGAGCCCGCGTAGCCGACTACTCGAATCCGCCACGCGGCTCTTTACCACCGAAGGTATCCGCGTCATCGGAATTGACCGCATCTTGCGCGAGGCAGATGTGGCAAAGGCTTCGCTCTATTCTCTTTTCGGCTCCAAGGATGCCCTCGTCATCGCCTATGTCGAGGCCCTCGATGAGGAATACCGCGCAGATTGGCAAAAGCGCACCGAAGATGCCACTGACCCGGAGAACAAGATCCTGGCTTTCTTCGACAAGGCCATCGAAGAGCAGCCAGCCATGGAGTTTCGCGGCTCGCACTTCCTTAACGCGGCTGGCGAATACCCACGCCCAGAGACAGACGCCGAGCGGGGCATCGTGGCCGCCTGCGTGGAGCACCGAACGTGGATTCATTCCACCATCACGGCACTTCTTAACGCCAAGAATGGCTACCCCTCAGAGGAGCAGGCGAGCCAGATTCTTATCTTCCTTGATGGTGGTCTCGCCGGCGCCCGCCTGACCCGTGACGTCGCCCCGCTCGTCACCGCGAAGCAGTTGGCTATTCAGCTTCTGTCGGCGCCTCCGGCCGATTATTCGATTTAAGAATTTTGCGTGCCTCCGCCACAATCGCAGAGTGGCGTTTGCGGGCAGCAGCCAACTCCTCCTTGTACGCAGGGTTGTCCTTGAGGCGCTGTTTGGCGGCTTTCTTCTCTTTCTTCTTTTCCTTAGCCCGCCAGCGTCGAATGCTCTCCCGCCGCTGTTCGTGGACAGCTTCCGGTAAGGGATAGCGCTTGTGCAGGATGAATTCGTACGCCAAAGTCTGTAGCAAGGTGAAGAGGTAGGAGCAGCCCCAGTAGAAAATGATGGTCACGGGGATGGGACCGTTCCACGCTACCGCCCACAGCATCCAGGGAATGAGAAAGACCGTGAGCGCCATGAACCACAACAAGCGGCGCGGAATCTTCTGATCGAAAAGAGTGGTGAGGTAGCCGCGGTAGAGCGTGATAAGGGTGTTCAGCGAGGTGAACGCGAGTGCCGCCACGAGCATCGGCAGGATCAAGTCGTGATGCTCGCGGGCGAAGTCGGTGAGGGGGACGCCGAAGACGGTGGAGGCGCGGAAGGAGGAGACGTCGTCAAGCGTGAGCATTCCCACCGGTTCATTCGCCGAGCCCGAGACCCTAAGGACCACCTGGTAGAGGCCGATGAAGGCTGGGAAGATGAGGAAAACCGGGAAACAACCCACCATGGGGTTGTGCTGGAAGCGTTCCTTAAGATCGCGCTGCTTGGTCAGGATAGTGACGGCATCATCGACAGAATCGGCCTGCTTGAGTCGTTCGTTGAGCTCGGTCATCTCCGGGCGCATGAGTGCGCCGATGCGGCCCTGCTTCACGGAAAGCCAATTCAGCGGAGCGATGATTCCCCGGACTGTGAGTACCAGGAAGACGATGGTGAGGATCCACGCCATCGAACCGTCCAGGAAAGAAGCAAATAGCAGGTGCCAGAGTTTCATGATTCCGGAGACCGGGTACATGAAGATGCTGATCATCGCCTACTCCTCTTCCTGCAGGGTGGTGGGGCACTTACACGTTACAGGGAGTCTAAGATGCTGGTATGCCTCACCCCACTGCACGCACTCGACCGACCGTAGGTACCGTCATCGGTGAGCTCATGCTGACGGCCGGCGTGCTGCTGCTGCTTTTCGCTTTCTATGAGTCCTATTGGACCAACATCAAGTCTGGCCAGATGCAGAACCAAGCCAATGAGACGCTGCAGGAAGAATGGCACAACCCGCGAGGAGGGGGCCACGCCCCGAAACTTGGTGAGGCCTTTGCGCGCCTCTACATACCGGCCTTTGGATCGGATTTCGCTTTCGCGGTTCTGGAAGGCACCAACGAGGATGATCTGTTGCGCGGACCAGGGCGCTACACGGAGACACAGATGCCCGGTGAGCCGGGAAATTTTGCCGTCGCCGGGCACCGCGTGGGCAAGGGCGCTCCCTTTAATGATCTGGGAAACCTGGATACCTGTGATGCCATCGTCATCGAAACCGAAACGGAGTGGATCACCTACCGTGTTTTGCCCATTGATGGTGTCCCGGGCGGCTGTTTCAGCCCAGAGCAGCAAGCCAAACCGGAGTACCATTCGGTGCAGGGCCGCCATATCACGCTGCCGGGCGATGTCAGTGTGCTCCACCCCGTCCCCGGTGCGGAGGGGGTTGAGCCCAGCGAATCCCTACTCACCCTCACCACGTGCCACCCGCAGTTTTCCAATGCGGAGCGCATGATCATTCACGCGATGGAGACTGACCGGGAGGCCAAAGCGCCCGGCACGGATGACAATGACCGCCCTGCCGTCTTGGAGGAGAACTAATGTATCGCGCACTCTGGAACTTGTTGCCCGGCCCTACCGCGGTGAAGGCGGTGCTGGCGCTGGCGCTGGCTGTGGGTGTTTTCTTCCTGCTCATGGAGGTTATTTTCCCTTGGGTGGCAGCGCAGATGCCCTATAACGACGTCGCCGTTTAGGCTTTTACACGCTTAGGTCTTTATAGACCTAAGCTCTTGATGGCTTCCTGGGCTATGAGCTGGGGCTTGAGGGTCTGCAGCTGGTTCGACCACACCACCACGGCGTGGTTGTCCTTCTGCACGGCAAAGACCGTGTGGTCCTCAAAGACGCCGCGCCCACCTGACCAGCCATCGAATTCGGCCAGCTCCGTGTCCTCTACCGGTGCGGCCCAATCCACGACGGCCCGGGCCTCCTCCACGCTGGGCATCTGGCGAACCAGGACGGTGGCCTGTGGATCCTCGGGGTAGGACCAGAACACGCAGGCGGGGGTGCTAAAGCGCTTGTCGACGCCCCACCGGGTCATCCTCTGCCCGTTGGTATCGGCCACCCATTGGGTATCCAGATAGGGGCAGTCTTCCCAGTCGCTGACTTCAGCCGTGGCGTCGATAGGTAGGCCATCGCCTGCGTCGGTGTGTGGCACCGAACTTACGACTGGGGTGCTGGGCGTGGGGTTGGATGCATCCGAGCATCCCGCGACGGCGAAGCCGATGCCGATCAGGCAGGCAGTAAGCGAGGGAAGTAGGCTGTGGCGCATGACGTCCACACTAGACCAGCGCTCGGTTGAATCGGATGCCCTGCGCAACGGTATCCACGTCCTGACAGCGACGCTGCTGGTGGTGGCAATTTTTACCACGGTACGCCTTCCTCTGTGGCAAGGTGTGTTGAACCTTTTGCTCTTGGTGTCCTTTGCCGTGGTGTACTTCGGGGGCTCCGCCTACTTAGAGACCCTGCCGCGCATCGCGCGTTATGGCTGGATAGTCATTCTCACGGTGTTGTGGCTAGCGGATATGGCGGTGGCGCCCGCGGCCATCTACCTGGTGTTTTCCCTGTACTTTGTGTACCTCTACGTACTGGAGATGATCCCCGGCATCATCTGCGTTATCGCGGCCACGGTGATGACCGTGCTGGTGCAGATACCGGGTGGGTTGTCCTTCGGCGGCATCATGGGCCCCGCGGTATCGGCCTTGGTGACAATCGCGATTACCTACGCCTTCCGCGCGCTGAGCCGTATGAACCAGGAATTGGTGAAGACCCGTTCGCAACTTGTAGAGTCTGAGCGCACGGCAGGCATGACGGCTGAGCGCCAGCGCATCGCCCACGAGATCCACGACACCCTGGCGCAGGGCCTGTCCTCCATCCAGATGCTGCTGCATGCCGCTGACCGAGACCTCGACCAAGAGAATATCCCCAAAGCACAAGAGCGCATTGAGCTCGCGCGGCGCACCGCAGCGGATAACCTCCATGAAGCGCGCGCCATGATTGCGGCACTTCAGCCGGCGGCACTCTCGGAAACTTCCCTGGGAGCTGCCATGACGCGGATGGCGGATAATTTCGCGGCAACCGGTGGGGTCGACGTGTCTGTGGACGTTGAGGGCGATACGCAGCAGTTGCCCATGAAGGTGGAAGCAGCACTGTTGCGGATTGCGCAGGGGGCGATGGGGAACGTCGTCAAGCACGCTCACGCCAGCAAGGCGCGGGTCACCGTGACCTATGCGCCGGATGAGGTGCGCGTGGACGTCGTGGACAATGGAGAGGGCTTTGATGTCGCGGCGGTGGAGAATAAGCCGGCGGGTTTGGGCCATATTGGTCTATCGGCGATGCGCAGGCGCGCAGAGGAGCTCGGCGGAGAAGTCGTGATTGAATCCACGCCAGGCAGCGGCACGGCGGTCTCAGTTAGTGTGCCCTTAGATAACGATGTAGATTAGGAAATTGTCCACACTGTACCAATGAGGAGGAAGCCCGTGATTAGGGTCTTGCTTGCCGACGACCACGAGATCGTACGCCTAGGTCTACGCTCGGTGCTCGAGGGAGCAGAGGATATCGAGGTCGTGGGCGAGGTAGCTACGGCCGAGGCCGCTGTTTCCGCGGCACAGGCGGGTGGCATCGACGTCCTCCTCATGGATCTGCGTTTCGGCGCGGGCATCGAAGGCACGCGCGTCATGGGCGGCGCGGAAGCAACCGCTGCTATCCGCTACTCCATGGAGAATCCCCCCAAGGTGCTCGTGGTGACCAACTATGACACCGATGCGGATATCCTCGGAGCCATCGAGGCCGGAGCGGTGGGCTACCTGCTGAAGGATGCGCCACCGGTGGAGTTGCTCGCGGCGGTACGTTCGGCGGCCGAAGGAGATTCGGCACTCTCGCCCGTGGTGGCCGATAAACTGATGACCCGCGTGCGTACCCCGCGCACCTCCCTTACCCCGCGCGAGCTTGAAGTATTGAAGCTGGTGGCGGCGGGTTCCTCCAACCGTGAGATCGGTGTGGAACTGATGCTGTCAGAGGCGACGGTGAAGTCTCACCTAGTTCACATCTACGACAAACTAGGCGTGCGCTCCCGCACCTCCGCCGTGGCTGCTGCCCGCGAGCAGGGCGTTCTTTAAAGATTGTTGGCGTTGCGGTACGCCAAAATCACCTCGTTGGGGATCTTGCCGCGCTCAGCTACCTGGTAGCCGTGCTTGGCGGCCCACGCGCGGACATCGGCTGGCTTATAGCGGCGGGTGTCCTTTTTAACGGGGTGGCGGGCCGCCTTGATGAAGGGGTCCAGCGCAGCGTGGAATTTGTCGGCGTTTTCTTGGGATACGTCGAGAAGATAGTCCTTACCGTCAACGCTGAAGCGGATGACGATCAGTTCTTCCTCACTGAGGGGCTTGTTATCGATATCATCAAAAAACTGAGTGATTTCGCGGCGGGCCATGAATCTCCATTCCGGCTGAACGATGTGGATACGCGACGAGTGTCCTCCCCGCTTGGGGGAGGGTAGTGCGGCTTGAAGGGTAGACGTCTGCGCGCTGAGAGGCTAAGCGCCCAGCTTGGCCTGGATTTCGTCGTTCAGTGAGTCAATCTCGCCGGAAATAGAGCGGTGCGCGCGCTGACGCTGCTGATCAGTCATGTACTCGGCATTGTCAATCGCGGAGTCAAGCTCGTTGAGGCGCTCCTTGACGTCGCGCTTGAAACCAGCGGGAAGCTGCGCGTCCTTGAGAGAGTTGCGGATACCCGCGGTGCGGGCCTTGAGCGGCGCGCCGTGGCCGGAGAAGGACGCCAGCTGTTCGGCGCTGACACCGGCTTTCTGCGCGCGCTTCTTTTCCACCTCGCGCTGGGCGGCAGTGATGCCGCGGTAGATCAAGGGCAAAAGAAGCGGTGCTGCGGTGCGCAGGGCACCGGCATAGCGCTTGACATTGTCCTTATTAAAACGGCCCTGCTTGATGCGTTCGAGTTCTTTCTTGGCCATTTTGTACTCGTGTTGGCGGCGCTTCTTTAAGCCCTTTTCCTCAGACTTAATAAGTGCCTTTTCTTGCTTGGCCAGCAGCTTCTGCTGGCGGTGCTTGGCCTTATCTGCAGCCTTGACCTCTGCCTTTGCGCGGGTCTTAGCGGCCTTGATCTCAGCGCGGGCCTCACGGCGGGCCTTGCGGATTTTCTTCATAATGCCCATTGAAACGTCCTTTTATTAATCTATCTTTAGGGTCTCGCTACAACTCTAGCAAGGTGGTCTACTAAGCTCACCTGCTGTGAAGGATGTGCTCGTTGCCACGGATCTTGTGGGCTGCCGTTATCGCTTAGTGCAGCGCCGCGCGCATCCCGAGATCCCACGCACCGCGGTGAGCCAAGCCCGCGCGGAGCGCCACGCGGCCGCCATCGATGCTGCGCTCAGCCGCCTTCCCAAGAAGGGGCCGGGGCGTTTCCGCCGGATTGACCTGGAGGGGGATGATTTCGAGCGAGCGCTTGCCACACTGGAAGCACTTGTTCACGGCTATACGCACATTACGAACGCTGTGTTTTCTACTTCCGAGTGGATGGTGCGCGTGGAGCTCCTAGTGCGGGATGGGGACAAATACAGTCCTGTCATCGTTTCTGATCACCGCGTGGCCCGCCCGCACGAGAGCTCGCGTACGCTGGTTGTGCCTACCCATCGTTTGGGGTTGAGTGAGCCGCTACCGGCAAAGTACAAGATTCGGCACCATGCCGTCGATGGCTACCGGTTGGCCTTGGCCGCGCGGGGCTTGGAAGAAGTAGGCCTGAATTCCGGCAGGGGCGCTGCGATTGGCCAGGATCGCAGCCAAGCTTTTGTTACGGATACCTCGCGTTTTGCCATCGATGAGGCGTTGGCGCAGCCACTACCAGCGGGCCCACGCCGCGTTAAAGAGTGCGCCTCCTGCCGCTTTTGGCCTTTGTGCCGGGAGGAGCTGGAAGCCCGCGATGACATCTCGCTCTTTCTGCCGGGCGACCGCGCGAAGCCCTATCGTGAGCGCGGTATCACGACAGTGCAAGGGCTTATTGATGCCTCCCTCGGCACCCCTTCCGCCCTTGCCGCTGCCTGGCGTGAAGGCGTCCCACTGTTGCGCCGTGACCGGGTCAGCGTTCCCCGCGCGGATGTCGAGGTTGATGTGGATATGGAGGCCTACCTGGATCAGGGGGCCTACCTGTGGGGTGCGCTACTGGACGGTGAATACCATTCCTTCGTGACGTGGGAACTGCTCGGTGGCCGCGCGGAAGCGGAGAATTTCGCTGAGTTCTGGGACTGGCTCATGCGGGTGCGCGCTGAGGCACATGAGGCAGGAAAGACCTTCGCAGCCTACTGCTACTCCGCCCATGGTGAGAACCATTGGATGCGCAGATCCGCCCAACGTTTTTCTAAGCCCAGTCTCCAGGAGGTGGAAGAGTTCATCTCCTCGGAAGAATGGGTGGATATGTTCGCCCACGTCAAGCGCAGTTTCGCTGGCACTGCGGGGCTGGGCCTGAAGACCGTGGCCCCCGTTGCGGGTTTCGAATGGCCGGAAGAGTTTGATGGTGAGGAATCCGTCAATGCCCGCCGCGCCGCCGTTGCCGGGGATGCCGCCGCGCGGGCGCAGATTCTGCGCTACAACGCGGGCGATGTGCGCGCTACCCACGCCGTCCGCGAGTGGATGACCGATGGCGCGCCGGGAGTGTCCCCCCTCGAGCCCTAGCTTCTCTCTGCCTTCCTGTGTGCAAGGCCCCAGACTTGAAACCCGCAACCTGCAGGTGGGCGTCGCCAAGCGCTTGCCGACGCCCACCGCTCACCAGGAGGTTGCGGGATCGAGGTCTGGGGATCTACAGGATGAGGCTGAGTCCGCCGAGGATGATGAGTACTGCAAGGGCCACCCACGCCTGGTCCCAGTCTGTGGTGGTCGTCGGGGCTGGGCCCTCGGCCCTCTTGAGCAGCACGGCTTTCTGGGCCTTGACCGCGCGGGCGGTGAGGATGGGGAAGCTGGCCATGGAGCCGAGGCAGAGCAGCGAGGCGGCAACCATGATGAGGGAATTAGAGGTGGCCAGCCACAGGGCGAGCCCGCCGTTGACGAACGCAGAGCGCCCGAGCCCCCAGCGGTTGTATTCGCGCAGGCCAGCCCGCACCGCTGAGGGGCCGCCGCCCATAGTGGTCGGCAGCATATAGCCCATGACGCCGATGAGCAGTTGGGCGCCAAAGCCCACGACGAGCGCGAGCATAGGAATCTTTGGCTCGCTGGAGAAGAAGTGCTGGGTGGTGTAATAGATCAGACCGCCGAGCAGCCAGAAAGAGGAAAAGAGCACGGAAAGTGCCGGGAAGCTAATGCGTCCACGCGGATTACGCACCACGGTGAGGACGTTGACGAGCCAGCCCTGCAGGCTGAGCGCCCAGCCCACGCAGTAGAGGATGAGGCCTACCTGCGGAACATTCCAGATGCTGCCCACCACAGTAGCGATGACGCCTAGGCCCAGCAGGGTGAAGCTTAAGCTCATGCGCGGATTGATTCCTTTGGTGCGCCAGATGGAGGGGAACAAGATGGTCAGTGAGCCGGCTGCCGCAAGGCCCACGAAGCCGCCAATATTGGCGGCCACGTGGGCGATGAGTAGGCGCGGATGGGAGGGATGCGTCGCGAGGAAAGCGCCCAGGGTGGCGCCCACGGCAAGAAAGAAGGCGGAGGCCACATAAGCAGCAACGACAGGGCGGAATCGTTTGGATTCCGCGCGGCGCCATAAGGCAAAGAGGGCCGCGCCGTGCCAAGCCACGGCAGTCGCAACAAGTGTGGCACCCACCTGCGTAAGTAGCCAGTGCCGTTCCCAGGCTTCGACGAGCATCTGACCTACGAGGGTGAAAACGACGCCTGAGTTCAGCAGATAAATGCGTGCGAGCTGCCGGGGGCGGGCAGAAAGAGGTACTTTGAGCTGCACGAACTTCTCGGTGAGATGTTGGGACCACACCACGATGCTGTTGCTGAGGATGCCGAGCGTGAAGAGGTGGATGAGGACCCAGCGGTAGTTCGGAATAAAGGTATGGGTCGCGCCCGCGATGAGGAAGACCATCATCCACAGGCTGACTGGGCGGGATGCCTTCCGGTGCCATGTACGCGGTGACCACTTATCCATAAAACACGATTTTATCCGGTTTTTCTCACGGCCCAACTCAGCGCCGCGATACCCGCTGCGAGGGCTGCGTAGACGGTGATGAAGCCGGTCCACGACAGGGAGTCAAAGAGCACGCCGGCCAGCGCGCCCAGGATAGAACTGCCCAGGTAGTAGAAGAAGACATAGAGGCTGGAGGCCTCCGCGCGGTCGTGGGTGGCAATGTGTCCGACCCAGCCCGAGGCAGTGGAGTGCGCCGCGAAGAAGCCGATGGTGAAGAGCACGATGCCCAGCAGGGTGGGGATCAGCGAACCCATGCACAGTGCGATGCCCACGGCAAAGAGCGCGCAGGAGAGCAGAAGCGTGTTGGCGTGGCCCACTTGGGTCACCAGCCGGCCTGCGCGCGCCGAGGACCAGGTTCCGGTGAGGTAGAAGAGGAAGACCAAGCCAGCCAAGCCCGGTGAGAGGTGGAAGTGGTCGATGAGCCTAAAAGCCAGGAAGTTATAGAGGGAGACGAAGGTGCCCATCGCCACGAAGGCCACGATGAATAAGGGGATCAGGCGTGTGTCCCGGGCATGGCGGAAGATGGCGCGCAGCTCCGAGCGGAAGTGGATCTCCTTCGGGGTGAAATTCTGTTGGTAGGGCAGCAAGATCGCTGCGATGATGGCCAGGATGAGTGTGACCAGGCTGGAGCCTGCCAGGGCCCAGCGCCAGGACGTGAGCTCGAGAAGCCCAGTCGGGATGAGACGGCCGGTCAGTCCGCCGATGGTGGTGCCGGCGATGTACAAACCCATGGCGCGGGCAACGTAGGAACTTTCTAGCTCCTCCGAAATCCAGGCCATGGCGGTAGCAGGTGCGCCGGCGATGACGGCTCCCTGGAGCGCGCGGGTGGCGATGAGGATTTCTGGGTTGGGGGCCAGCGGAACGAGCATGCCGATGAGCGTGGCCGCGATGGTGGACACAAGCAGCAGTTTTCCGCGTCCGATGCGCTCGGAGATGATGGACACGGGGATCACGCAGATGGCCAGGGCACCCGTGGCCGCGGAGATGGTCATGGCGGCTTCCGTGGGGGACATGCCCATGTCCTCCACCAAGGTGGGCAGCATGGCTTGGGTGGGGTAGAGGCAAGAAAAAATTGCCAGGCCCACGAAGAGCATGGCAATGGTGGCGCGCCGCGTTCTGGTCATGCACCAAGCATGGCCTAGCGCGGGTTATGTGTAAAATGTCTAAAAGTTACATAAAGCATGCGAGGTGTGCATGAATCTGGAGGATGTGCGCGGCGTCGTCGCCGTGGCCGACCATGGCCTCGTCGGCGCGGCTGCCGACGCTCTCGGGCTCTCCCAATCCGCGCTGACCCGCCGCGTGCAGCGCATCGAAGCCGAAGTGGGGGCCAGCCTGTTTGAGCGCAGCGGCCGGCGTCTGCGGCTCAATGCGCGCGGCCGGGCCTTCGTGGAACACGCGCGGCGGATGCTTTTGTCGGAAGCCGCTGCGCGCGATGCTGTGTCCCGACTTATGGATCCGGAGCGCGGTACCGTGCGCCTCGATTTCATGCATTCCCTGGGCACGTGGATGGTCCCGGAGCTACTCAAGGCTTATCGCGCTCAACACCCGCACGTGGATATTCGCCTGCACCAGGGGGCGGCCCGGGAGTTGGTGGACAGAGTAGCAGCCGGCGAGTCCGACTTAGCGCTGGTTGGTCCCCGACCTATAAGCCCAGGCCCGCTGGGTTGGCACCAGCTCAAGCTGCAACGACTGGGGCTGGCGGTCCCGGAAGGGCATTGGGCGGCAGGAAAAGGCAATGTGCGCATGGAAGATTTTCGCGACGAGCCCTTCATCGGCATGCTGCCGGGTTATGGAACGCGCATGCTTCTGGATTCCCTGGCAGGCGAAGCCGGTTTTAGCCCCCGCCTGGTCTTCGAGTCGATGGAGCTGACCACCGTGGCCGGCCTCGTGGCCGCCGGACTGGGATCAGCGTTGCTGCCGCTTGATGACCCGTACCTGAAAGCCCGCAACCTCATTCCCTTAGAACCGGAGGCCTACCGTGAGCTGGGTTTGGTGTGGCGCGAGGGCGATGATGCCCCGCCGGTGGAGCACTTCAAGGATTTCGTTGTGGCACGCACCGCTGACTAGCTATCGAACGGCAGCGCGGCCGCCAACGCGCGGAGCGCTTCAGGGCTGGAGACCTCGTGTGGCAGCCTGGCACTGGTGCTCCCAGGCGGCAGAGTGTCTTAACGGATAGGCCAACTGCCCAACATGACGAAGATCCCTCTCGGATCTGCAATGACGGCGCATAACTTTGGCAGATCAGGCAGTTGTGGTCTGGATATCGGGGTTGGGTGGTCCTCCGCAAAGCCTGTAGAGGGAGTCACAACGCGAAACCGCGCTGAGCCTCAATGAAGAGGACCCAGCGCGGTCAGCTATGTGGCCTTAAATGAGGCCAGAGTGCTTACTTGGTGGCAGCAGCGTAACGCTCAGCAACGTCATCCCAGTTGAAGACGTTCCAGACAGCCTTGACGTAATCAGCCTTTACGTTCTTGTACTGGAGGTAGAAGGCGTGCTCCCACATATCCAGCATCAGCAGCGGGGTGAAGTTCACGGAGATGTTGCCCTGCTGATCAGTCAGCTGCTCAATAATCAGGCGGCCAGCAACATGGTCATAACCCAGAACTGCCCAACCGGAGCCCTGCAGGCCGGTAGCAACAGCGGAGAAGTGAGCCTTGAACTTCTCGAAGGAGCCGAAGTCACGGTTAATAGCCTCAGCCAGCTCGCCGGTGGGCTCGCCGCCGCCGTTCGGGGAGAGGTTCTTCCAGAAGATGGAGTGGTTGGTGTGGCCACCCAAGTTGAAGGCAAGGTTCTTGGACAGGGCGCGGATGGCGTCAGCGTTAGCCTCGCCGTTGCGCTGCTCCTCCAGAGCCTCGAGCGCAGCGTTAGCGCCAGCAACGTAGCCAGCATGGTGCTTGGAGTGGTGCAGCTCCATGATCTCAGCGGAGATGTGCGGCTCCAGGGCATCGTATGCGTAGTCGAGTTCCGGAAGTTCGTAAACAGCCATTTGTTTCATCCTTTCTTTGGGGTACGAGGCCCCATGGTAGGGGCCGGATGAGAATTTGGCCACAATATTTTTTCTATGGGAGCTGCCGTGAACAAAAACCTGGATTGCAGGCAATGCAGCGGAGTATAAGGGGAGGACAACACTAAGCGAAGGAGAATCCAGCATGTTTCTTTTCAGGCCAGAGCCCACGCTGGTGGCGGCTAAGGACGCCCTTCCCGGGCGCGCGGAGCCCGTCTTAGAGGCCCCACAGCCCCACGCGGTGTTAGACACTCCGATTACCGGCCCGTGGAAAGAGGGGCAGAGGTCCCTCATCATCGCCATCGGCTGTTTCTGGGGCGCGGAGAAGATGTTCTGGGAAACTGAGGGCGTGGAGTCCACGTCCGTGGGCTATGCGGGCGGCACCACGCCGAATCCCACTTATTATGAGGTCTGTCGCGGGCTGACCAACCATGCGGAGGCTGTCCAGATTACGTATGATCCGCAGCGCGTGAGCTTGCGCGACCTCGTGGTCAAGGCCTTGGAAGCCCACGATCCGACCCAGGGATTCCGCCAGGGCAACGACGTGGGCACGCAGTACCGCTCGGCTTTCTACCCCGAGACCGAAGAGGAACGCGCGGAGATCCAGCAGCTTGTGGATTCCTACGCAGGCAAGCTTGCCGACGCCGGCTTCGGCGCCACCACCACCGAAGTCACCCTCCTCAGTGAGACAGACTCGGGAGAGTACTACCTAGCCGAGGACGAACACCAGCAGTACCTGCACAAGGTGCCCAACGGCTACTGCCCGCACCACAGCACCGGCGTGAAGTGCGGCTAGTGAAGTGAGCGCACTGGCCGGCGGCTAGAGCTGTTTGCGCACATGCGTGCGGAAGTCGGAAGGTTTGCTGAGCTGGTCGCGCTCCACAAAGGCCCGCATGCGCTCAGCTAGCTCCGGAGTGAGCTGGGTGCGGGTTTGGGATCCGAGGACGGAATCCCAGTACCAGAAGGTTTCCTCGAAGTAGTTGTGCCCGTGGCCGCCCGGCACGTTGAGCGAGTTGATCTGGTCCAGTGCTACCTGCCAGAAGGTGATGAACGGATGCCAGCGCAGGTTGTTAAAAGTATCTGCGTACAAGGTCTGCGGGGTGGGCTCGTGGATCCAGTTGGGACGAGCATAAATGAGCTTGCTATCCCACCACACGATGGCGTCGGAGGCGTGCTGCCCTACCGCTACCCGCGGGCGCTCCCAGGGGCCATAGGGCTCGCCGAAGGCATCGTGTTCCATGTGGGCGGGGACAGCGGCGAAGCGGAGGTGCCGGCCGCCGTCGATAAGCGGCAAGCGCTCCAAGGAGCCGCGTTCACGGTGCAGGCGGCGCATGAAACTGGTCATCCGGGGCGGCCCAGTGAATACCGCGCCATCGCACGCCGCGAGCAAATCTTCGACCGTCTCATAGTTTTCCACGATGGCATAGCAGCCCAGGGATTCGCCGCTTAAGTACAGCTTGGGGCGGTTGTCCTCGGGCAAGAGCTCGAGGCGGGCGTGAACAGCGGCGATGAGCTCGCGCGCAAAAGTGCGGGAGAGGTTTTTATCCACCAGGTAGGAAAACATGGAGGGAAGATAGTCGAATTGCAAGGCCACGGTGGCGCAATTGCCGCGCGTGAGGAATTCATAGCCACTGACCGAATAATTATTGATCCAGCCTGAGCCGGAGGGCATCTGCAGCACGATGGTGTCGCGGTGGAAGGCCCCCGTGCGGTCCATCTCCGCCACCGCGTGGCGGGCGGCGGCGTGCGGACCACGGCCGCGGATGAGGCCGATGTAAATGCGTATTGGTTCGCGCGCTCGGTCAAAGTGCATGACCTCTTTGATGTCCTGGGCGCGGGGGCCACGGTCGAGAAAAACGCGGCCCTGTGAGCCGACAGCCGTCCACTGCTCGTGGGACCATGGGCTGCCGGAGCGTTCCGGTTCCCACGGCATGACAGATCCCGGATAGACGAGCTTGTTGAGGGCAAGGCCCTGGATAGTGGCTTTGTGGAGCAGCCGGCGCCAGACCATGCGGTCGCTGGCCACGGCCGCGGCGAAGCCCACCGCGCCGCCGGCTAGGGGCCAGGCAATCCACCGGGGCAGCCAACGCTGCACCTGGAGAGAAAGTTGAGTGACGGTAAGCTGAGCCGCCTCCCCTACGATGAGCAAGGCGCCGTAGCCTGCGGTACCCACCATCATTCCTAGTGCGGCGGATTGCGGGCCGCGGTCATTGAGCTTGCCCACGAGGCGGGCCTGCTCTGTTTGGTTGCGCAGGGAGCGTATGCCTGCGATGAAGGTTCCGAGCCCCAGCAAGTAGTAGGAATAGCGCCGAGTGGTGGGGCCGACCCGATCCTGGGGGCGCCGGCCCGCGTGGCGTAGAGCGCGCTTCGCTGCGAAAGCCGCGGTGGTGGCGGCGAGATGTCCCGCGCCTTGGCCGATGGCCACGTTGGCAGCGGTAACCCACCACGGGCGTGGCAATAGCGACGGGGAGACGGCTGCCCAGGTCGCTACTTCGGCGCCGAAGAGCCCGGGCCACATATTTTGCGGCAGGCGCCGCCTGCCGGTCATGCGCATTCCGGGGGTGAGATCACTGATGAGCTCCAAGGAAAAGATGGCTGCCTGAAGTCCCGTGCGGGCGGTTTTGAGGGCGATGCGGCGCGCAAGTTGACGCATGCTGGCCATTGAACCAGCTTTGGGGTGGACGTGCAGCGATGTCACCGATCAGACCCAATCGGGCATAAAAATGTGAGATCGGACTACTTAACCTGTGAATTCGGGCGCATAACGAGCAAAACTCGGACATGAGGGGCACAATAGGAGTCATGGGAAATCATGTTGGAAACAAAGTAGTACTCATCGGCGCTGGCGACGTTGGAGTTGCTTACGCCTACGCTCTGGTCAACCAGGGCACTGTTGATCACCTGGCCATCATCGACATCGACGAAAAGAAGCTCGAGGGCAACGTCATGGACCTCAACCATGGCGTCGTCTGGGCCCCGTCCCGCACCCGCGTGACCAAGGGCACCTACGAAGACTGCAAGGACGCCTCCATGGTCGTCATCTGCGCCGGTGCCGCACAGAAGCCCGGCGAGACCCGCCTGCAGCTCGTGGACAAGAACGTCAAGATCATGAACTCCATCGTGGCGGACGTCATGAAGAATGACTTCGACGGCATCTTCCTGGTCGCCTCCAACCCGGTGGACCTGCTGACCTACGCAGTGTGGAAGGCCTCCGGCTTCCCGCACCAGCGCGTCATCGGCTCCGGCACCGTCCTGGACTCGGCCCGCTACCGCTACATGCTCTCTGAAATGGATGACGTGGCACCGACCTCCGTCCACGCCTACATCATCGGTGAGCACGGCGATTCCGAGCTGCCGGTCGTCTCCTCCGCCAACATCGCAGGTGTCTCCCTGTCCCACCGTTCTGAAAAGGACCCGGGCTACAACGAGCGCATCGAGAAGATCTTCGAGGACACCCGCGACGCTGCCTACCACATCATCGACGCTAAGGGCTCCACCTCCTACGGCATCGGCATGGCCCTGGCCCGCATCACCCGCGCGGTCATCCAGAACCAGGCCGTCGCTCTCCCGGTCTCTGCCTACCTGCAGGGCGAGTACGGCCACGAGGATGTCTTCATCGGCACCCCGGCCATCGTTGACCGCTCCGGCGTCAACCGCGTTATCGAGCTGGCCCTCGATGACCACGAGAAGGAGCGCTTCGAGAACTCCTTCAACACTCTCAACACCATCAAGGAAGAAATCTTCGGCTAGTGAAGATTGTCGCCCACAGGGGATACTCCGGGAAATATCCGGAGCTATCCCCTCTTGCCTTTGAGAAAGCGCTCGAGCTTCCCATCCATGGTATCGAGTGCGATATCCGCCTGAGCAGCGACGGCAAGGTGGTGGTTCATCACGATCCCACACTGGACCGCACCACGAATGGCTCAGGCCGAGTGTCTCGGATGACCTGGGAGGAGCTGCGCCGCCTGAAGATTGGCGGCGGCCAGCGCATGCTGCTTCTCGACGAACTCCTCGACATGCTCGGGGATAAGAAACACCACCTCTACATTGAGACCAAGCATCCCTCGGGGCAGGGCGACATCCTCGAAGAACAGATGGTGCTGCGGCTGCGCTACGCAGGGCTTCTCGACGACCCCCGGATCCACATGATTTCCTTTTCCCACCGGGCCATTCGTCGAATGGCAGCGCTTGCCCCGCACGTCGACCGCATCTACCTGCGCCGCGATTGGGAGCGCCATTTTAACCGCCCGGATATCCTGTTATCCCAGCCCACTGGCTTAGGCATGTCCCTGTTGCGCGGCAAGCTGCAGCCTGACGCGATCGGCGCGCACGGCTTGCCCACGTACATGTGGACCATCGATAAACCCGCGGACATGAAGTGGGCGTGGGCCAACGGGGTAGATATTCTCGCCACGAACCAGCCGGAAGTGGCCCTGCATGCCATTGAGCTGTAATGAACAGGTAAGTTGTTCAGTATGGCCAAGAAGAAAAAGAAGAACGAACAGCTGCCGGAGGGCATGTCCCGCCGCCAAGCTAAGCTCGCTGCCCGCGCCGCCGAGCGCGCTGCCCTGGAAAAGGACCCTCGCCCCTTTGGTGGGCTGGCCGCTGAGGCTAGCCTCGTCGCCCTGCAGGAATTTGTTCCTTCCGCAACGGCGAAGCTGTCCGTCAAGGGCTTTGACAAGGACGTCTACGTCGCCACCGTGCTGCCCGGTGCTACCGCGGCGCTCATCCGTGATGAGGAATCCGGTGGTGAGGCCTTCGTGGGACTGCAGGTGCAGTCTCACACGCACAACCCGGGCCGCGACCTGGCTTTCGCCCTGAACTGGGTGAAAAACAACGCGCCGGGTTCCACCCTCGAGTCCACCGCTGCTGATGGCTCCCAGCCGGAGCTCAAGGAGCTGCTGGAGGAGGACGCCGAGCTGGAGATCAACGTCTACCAGGACTTCGCGTGGTGGATGCCGGAGGGCGCACAGGTTCCTCCACAGATGGCACAGGCACTGCAGCGCGCCAATGATTCCGTCATCGAGTCCTACCAGGTGGGCCAGGAGGCCGAGGGCTTTGTCGGCACCGCCTTCTGGGCTAATGCCGGTGGCGGCAAGGCGCATATCCGCTGGGTCCGCCCGTGCGATGACGAGAATGCTTTCCTTAACGCCCTCGCGCGCATCGCCGCTCGCGGTGAGCTCAACCTGGGAGAAAACACCAAGTTTGCCGGTGTCTTCCGTACCCACGGCCTCATCGCTCCGGTCTTCGACCTCGACCCAGAGGTCGCGCACGATTCTTACGAGTCCGAGCTGTCTCGCGTGAATAAGGCGCTGGAAGAGGAGATTTCCAACGACGCCAACCTCGATGCCGATGAGCGCAAGCAGCTGCAGAACATTAAGTCCCGTCAGGTGACGCTGCGCTAGTTCCTGGGTGCTTTAGCCCCAAAGCTTAGGTACATATCGATCAATTAAGGCTCCAAAACCTCAAGGCGGTTTTGGAGCCTTAATTGATCGAAACGACCGGTCGAAGCCTTAGCGCATGGAGTCCCAGAGCGCTTGGGCCTCAGCGTCATCCCAGAGGACGACATTGCCCACGACCGTGTCCTGGAAACCGCCGATGGGCACCGTCGTCGTCTCCACGCCTGAGGCCATCGACAGCGCCACGCGGGCAAGATGCCACACGTGGTCCTTCTCGTTGACGATGAAGGAATCCGTGGTGTGGTTGACCAGGGAGACGGCCTTGAAGGGGTTGCCAATGGTGGAGAAGGACGTTGCCTTATCCAGCAGCGCTGCGAAGAACTCGCGCTGGCGCTCGACGCGGTCCAAGTCACCCATCGCGGTAGCGCGGGTGCGCACGTAGCCAAGGGCATCTGGGCCGCGGAGCTTCTGGCAGCCCGCTTGAAGGTCGATGCCCGCGAGCGGATCGTTGATGGGCTCCTTGACGCAAATCTCCACGCCGCCCACGGAATCCACGACGTTTGCCAAGCCGCCCATGCCGATCTCCGCATAGTGATCGATGTGGAGGCCGGTGGCTTGTTCCACGGTGTGGGTCAGCAGCTGGGGCCCACCGTAGGTGAAGGCAGCATTGACCTTGTCCATGCCGAAGCCGGGCACGTCGACGTAGCTATCGCGTGGAATGGAGACCAGCTGGGCCTTTCCGGAGCTGGGGATGTGCAGAAGCATGATGGTATCGGTGCGGCCGACGCCTACATCGCCACCGGTACCTAGCTCCGCTTGTTGTTCCTCGGTGAGGCCCTGGCGGGAGTCCGAGCCCACCAACAGCCAGTTCGTCCCAGAGGTCGGCGCCACCTGTTCGGTGGGCAGGGCATCGATGCGGGTGAGGCGTGAATCCGTCCACAAGGTGAAGGCCACCATGAAGACGAGGGCGATGACGATGAGCCAGCCCAGGCAACCGAAAGCTTGCTTGACCGGGTTGACCTTCTTGCGGCGGCTATGTGGGCGTCCTGCGGCACGCCCGCGGGAGGGTGCCTGTGGGGAATAGCTGCGTGGCGGTGCGTCGGGACTTCGCCGGTATGCGCCGGCGGCAGGTTCCCGGGTGGGCGCGCTCTGGTGGGGCGCTGTGCGCGCGGGGGAGTGCTGGGCCATGTAAGCATCGACGTCGAAGCGGGTTTCCTCCGGCCGTGAGCGACGCGGGGTGGGACGCTGGGTGCGTGGGGAATTTTGAGACGGCGTGCTGCGCTGTGTGGATGGACGGCGGCGCACCGGACGGCCGTAGCGATCACGCAAGGGCTGCCCATCGGTACCAAGGACAAATTCGCCCGCGTCCTGGCCGGACGCATGTGAGGCGTGCGGGCCAGCCGGGTCGTAGGGGCGGGAAGGCCTCGCAGAATCAGCGGAGCCCGCGCGGCGGGGAGTGCCGTGGGGCTCGCCAGCACGGCGAGCTTCGCGCTCGGGATCGCGTCCTTGGTAGGTCATGGGGAACACTGTACCGCGAAACCACTTGCGCCCCACCTATCCCACAGGGCGCGGTGGTGGTCTTTTCGGCGTCCGGGCACCGCTTAAGCACCGAAGAGCAGTGCGTAGCCCACGAAAGCGACGGCGTCGATCAGAAAGTGCGCGATGACCAGAGGCCATACCTTCCCGGTGCGGTGGAAATACCAGCCATAAAGCAGGCCCATCATGATATTGCCAAAGCCGGCGGAGACTCCCTGGTAGAGGTGGTAAGAACCGCGCAAGATAGAGGAGGCGGCCAGCGTTGCGGGTAAGGCCCACCCAGACTGCTTGAGCCTGGTCATGAACCAGTACACCACCACCAGTTCCTCCGCCCAGGCGTTGGCGAAGGATTTAATCAGCAGCACCGGGATCTCAATCCAGCTATCGAAGGCCCCCGGCACCACCTCCTTGGTCCAGCCGAAGTGCAACGCCACGTAATACAGCACCAACCCGGGAAGCCCAATAACCGCCGCCAACGCCGCGCCGTGCAGGCCGTCCCGCCACTGTGGGCGGGGCGGAAAAGAAATCAAATAAAGGGCAAGCGCTCCCCAGGCACACAGCACGGCAGCACTGCAGAGCTGGAAGGCAAGGTCCAGCAGCGAAGTCGCCGACTGCGAAGCGTTGATGGTGACCGACTGCTCGTTGAGCGGGGCCGGGTTGAGCAGAGAATCGGTCAGGCGTAGCACGGCGCGAACACCAGAGATTCCAAAAGTGATGGTGAGGACGATGAGGATTTCCGCGCGCAGGCGTGAGCGCGCGGTCATGGGTGAAGCACCTGGGCGAGGCCGAGAAGGGAGGACTCGTCAAGCGTGAGTGAGCCTAACTGCACGCCTACCGGCGGGTGATCGCGCACCGGCCAGGGCACAGAAATAGCGGGCAGCTGCGCCACGTTGAACAACGATCCCCACGGCGACCACCGCGTTTGCTCATCGAAGCTGGCCTGGTGCTCCCGTGCCAGGAAGTGCCCGCGCCGGGGTGGATCGAAGGCCAGCATGGGGCTCAAGATGGCGTCGACTTCCCACTCTTGTGCCAGCATTTCCGGTAGCTGGGCGGCGTGGGCGCGGGCCGCGGCGAATTCGGAGTCCGTGACGCGCCGGCCCTTCGCACGGATCCACTCCGCGTAACCCTCCGCGAAGTCAAGGCCAGCCAGCCGGCGACTAAAGATGTGCTGGAAGGCCTCAAAGGTGCGGGCGGCCTGGGGATAGGGGGAGATAGCCACGGTTTCGAAACCCGCGCCTTCAAAGGTAGCGGTGGCCTCTGCGACCGCGCGCAGCATGTGCGGGGCCACCTCAGCTTGAGCGAAGAGGGGATCCGTCAGCACGCCGATGCGGGCGCGCCGGGCACGCGGGTTAAGGCCATGCAGAGTTGCGGTATCGGCGATGCTGCGCGTGATGAACCCCTGCACCGAGAGGTCCTCGCCGGCGGGCTTAAAGCCGACGACACCGCAGGCAGCGGCCGGCACGCGAATGGAACCGCCACCGTCGGAGGCATGCGCGGCGCGCATGAGGCCCCGGGCCACCTGGATTGCCGCCCCGCCGGAGGAGCCACCCGGGGTATGGCCTGGGTAGAGCGGATTATCGGGGTGGGGCAGGCCGACAGGTTCGGTGTCGACACGCAGGCCCAGCTCGGGTGCGGCGGACTTGCCGACGACTCGCGCGCCGGCGTCGATAAGCTCCTGCACAAAAGGATCAGTCTCCTCCGCCACGTAGGCACGCTCGGCATGGCCGAGCGTGGTGGGCATGCCGGCGACGTCGTTGAGATCCTTGACCGAGAGAATCCACCCGCTCAAGCGCCCGTGTGCCTGTGGCCGGCGCTCGAGATCGAGATACGTGAAGCCGTGCTCAGCAGGGCTCAGGCCCGCTAGATCCTCGCGCAGCTTGTCCAGTGTGAACTCGGTTCTCTCCATGGCGGCTCAGTCTAGTAGTTGAGTGGGATAAAGTTGCTGCCATGAGCACCACCATCGCATTCCTCGGGCCCGCCGGAACCTTCACAGAAGCGGCGATGCAGCATTTTGCCGCTGACTTTGACTCCCCCGAGGGCCTTCCGGTGAGCTCCCCGGCCGAGGCGCTGTCGGCGGTGCGTTCCGGTGCGGCGGATTATGCCTGCGTGGCTATCGAAAACTCCGTGGACGGGCCGGTTACTGCCACCTTTGACGCGCTTGCCGACGGCTCCCGGGTCCAGATCTACCGCGAGGTAGACCTGCCGGTGTCCTTCTCCATTCTGGTGCGCCCCGGCACTACCGCAGAGAATCTTCGCACCTTCTCTACGCATCCCGTGGCCTACCAGCAGGTGCGCGGTTGGTTGAAGCAGAACTTGCCGGACGTGGAGTATGTTCCGGCGGCGTCGAATGGTGCGGCGGCGCAGGCCGTGGCGCGCGGGGAGGTGGATGTCGCTGCCGCCCCTGCCCGCGCAGCGGAGGTCTTCGGACTGGATTCTATTGCGGAGAATGTGGCAGATGTCGCGGGGGCCACGACTCGTTTCGTCCTCGTGGGACCGGCCGGAAAGCCGACCGAGCGGACCGGCAACGACAGGACGTCCGTCATCTTCACCCTGCCCAACGAGCCGGGCTCCCTGGTAGGGGCCCTACAGGAATTCGCGCACCGCGGGGTGGACCTCTCCCGCATCGAATCCCGCCCGCTGCGCACCGTCTTCGGTAACTATCGCTTCCACGCCGATCTCATCGGACACATTGAGGACCAGCCGGTGGCGGAGGCTCTGCGGGCACTGTGGCTGCGGGCGGAGGACGTCGTGTTCGTTGGTTCCTGGCCTTCCGCCACGGCACTCGGGGAGGGCCCGCGGGATCTGGCGCGGCTGCAAGAAGCCGATGAATGGGTAGCGCAGGCGCGCACCGGCCAATAGTGTGGTGAAGCATGACCGGAAGAATCATCCTGCTGCGCCACGGCCAGACCTTTTCCAATATTGACCGCGTTATGGATACCCGGCCCCCAGGTGCCGAGCTCACCGAGCGCGGCCGCGGCCAAGCGGAAGATGTCGGCCGCGAGTTAGCTGAACTGTGCGCAGGGCGCCGTGTGCGCTTTGTGTGTTCCATTGCCTTGCGCGCTCAGCAGACCGCGATGCTGGCCGCCCGTACCTTCGGCGAGACCGCCGATGAGCGCACTGTTCCCGTGGAAGTGCGTACAGGCTTGCACGAGGTCTTCGCTGGTGAACATGAAATGAGCGGCAGCGAGGACACCCACCGCGAATACATGGTGGCACTGCGCGGCTGGCTCGACGGTGATGAGTCCGCCCGGATGCCTGGCGGTGAGAGCTACGTGGATGTGCTCGAGCGCTACCAACCGGTGTTGGAGGATCTCGCTGCGGAGCTAGAGGATGATGAAGACATCGTCGTCGTCAGCCACGGCGCCGCCATTCGCGTAGTGACGAGACATGCCTGTGGTGTGGACCCAGACTTTGCTTATACCGGCTACATGCCGAACTGCCGCTTTACCCTCATGGAGCCGCAGGGCCAGCCTTTTGGCCAGTGGACGCTCAAGCGCTGGGCGGATACCGAAGTCTAACCCGCTGGGCGCCTACCCCCAGCCGAGCTCGTGGAGGCGCTCCTCCTCGAAACCGAAGTAATGCCCGACCTCGTGGAAGACGGTCACCATGACTTCGTGGGCGAGCTCTTCTTCCGAGTTGCTGATGGCTTGGAGAGGCTGCCGGTAAATGGAAATGGTATCCGGCAGGTAGCCGGTGTGTGAAGCGGTGCGCTGCGTGAGCATGACGCCCTCATAAAGCCCCAACAGTTCAGGGTTCTCCGGGTGCTCTTCCTCGACGAGGATGACCAGGTTGCGCATCTGATCAACGAAGCGATCCGGAATTTTATCCAGGGCCTCGCCGACCAGTTCCTCGAAGCGTTCCTCGCTGACCTCGTACATGTGATTTCTTCCTGTTTGATGACCGGAGCCTAGAGGGCCGGAGCCGCAGCCTCGGGGGTGGCGGGAGCGGCGTTCGCACCAGCTGGCTCGGCGTTCTCGCCGCCCGGCTGAGCATTCGGGTCACGCAATGGGTTGCGCTTCGGCTGCTCGGTCGGCGGGGCGCCGTTAATGCTCAGGGCCTCGCGTCCCCCTGTGGCAGAGCCGGTGATCTCGGAGAAGTGACCGTCCTTGATGTGGATCAGCGAGCAATTCACCGAACGGGATCCGCTCTCCCAGGTCTCGCGGCTCATCGCGCCCCAGAAAGGTTGCAGCGTGGACTGGTAGAGGTTCTCCTCGCCGCCCAAATAATCCATGGCATTTTGGGTGCAGGTCTCGGAGAGGAACTTATCCATGTCCTCATCGCTGGGGTAACCATTGGCGAATTTTTCGGCCAGGTTGATGACGGACACGGTCTCCATCTGGTGCGGTTCCTGGCAGGGAACGGTATTGAGTACCTGTTTATCATCCACCTTGCGGCATTCGCCGGGCTTGGCGACGACCGCCTGGTCCACCTCGCTGACCTTGCCGGTGGATTCCTGCGGTACGCCGTTGGCGTCGGTAGTCTGCAGGCCACACAGCAAGGTACGGTCACCCTGATCCCAGGATGCGGCCGGGGGCAGGATGGAAGCAATGTCATAGCGCCCGTTGGGATCCCACTTGCCATTCAGGTAGCTCACCGTGGGTGCCTCGCACAGCTCATCGCGCAGGGCGTTTTGGCGTGTGATATCGGGGCGCGTGGCGTTGGGACCGAACTCGCTGGTGGGGTAGGTGCTGAGATCCTCGCGCGCCGAGACTTCGAAACGGTGGGGTTTATCGCAGCTGATCTGCTCAAAACCAGTGGCGGTGCCGTCGGGGGCGATGTCCCACGTCACGCATGCCCCAGCGGAGGCGGTGGTGAAGGGAGCAGCTTCGCCGTCGGCGGCAGAAGGATCGGCGGCCTGACTGCCGTCGGCGCTGGAGCTAGCGGAGCCATGTCCGGCCGAATTGGTGCCGGTTGGCTCGCCACTAAAGAGGCCGTAGGAGGCCATGAAGACGGCCGCGGCCACGGCTGCAACGAGGACGACGCGGATGGCGGAGGCGGAGCGCCATGCAGATGAAGTGCTCATAGAACTCCTCATACTACTCCCTTAGCAGCCCTGGCTTCTAGCCCGCCCGGCGCCTTTCGGGGCGAGGGCGCGGTTAGATACGCGTGCGGGAGACGTGGGTTGTGAGGCGGTAGCGGTCGGTGCGGTAGACCGAGGAGCACCATTCAACCGGCCGGTCTCCAGAGCGGGCGAGGCGGGTGATGTGGAGAAGTGGGGTGTTCGGGGGGACGTCGAGAAGCTCGGCGATGTCCTCCTCCGCCGCCACCGCGGTGACCGTCTGCTCGGCCTCGGTGATGGGGACCTTAAAGGTGCTATCCAGAATCGCGTAGACGGAGTTATAGATGTCATTTTCTAGCAGCGTCGGCGCGAAGGCGGAGTTATACCAGCCATCGTCTATGGAATAAGGCTCGCCATCGCCCAAGCGCAGGCGCCGCAGGTGGGTGTGTGCAACCGTGGACTCTGTGCCGAAGAAATCACAGACCTCGCTGGGCGCGGTGCTGCGCTCGCCCAGCAGGATTCTCGAGGAAGCCTGTACCTTTTGGTAGCCCATCTCATCGGAAAAGGATGCCAGATGGAGCCGGGAGACCAGTGGGTTCGGAGCCACGAAGGTGCCCTTGCCTCGCACCCGCCGCAGGCGGCCTTCGGCCACTAAATCACCGATGGCGCGGCGCACGGTGATGCGGGAAACTCCGTAGGTTTCTTCGAGAATGCGCTCGCCGGGGAGGATGTCACCGGGTTTGAGGGTGGTTCGGCAGAGCTCGGAGAGAATATCCCGCAGCTGAGCGTGCTTGGGCACGGGGCCGTCGGTAATAATGTGAGGTGCCATGATATCCATGATAATGCGCTGGTTATGACCAGCGCAAAGGTATGGCCGTGCGCTAGACTATCCGGCGTGATTGATCTCAAGTTTCTTCGCGAAAATCCCGATGTCGTCCGCGCCTCCCAGGTAAACCGTGGGGAGGACCCCTCTTTGGTGGACCAGCTGCTCGCCGCCGATGAACAGCGCCGCGCGGCCATTGTGAAGGCAGACCAGCTGCGCTCGGAGCAGAAGGCCTTTGGTAAGAAGATTGGCCAGGCCTCCCCCGAGGAGCGCCCGGCGCTGCTGGAAGGCTCTAACGAGTTGAAGGAGAAGGTCAAGGCGGCCGGCGAGGAAGCGGCCGCGGCCGAGGCCAAGGTAACGGAGCTGCAGTATCAGCTTTCCAACGTGGTGGAAGGTGCTCCGGCGGGTGGCGAAGATGACTTCATCGTCCTCGAGGAGGTCGGTGAAAAGCCGCAGTTCGACTTCGAACCGAAGGATCACCTGGAGCTGGGTGAGACGCTGGGGCTTATCGACGTCAAGCGGGGCGCCAAAGTCGGCGGCGCGCGTTTCTACTACCTCACCGGTGATGGCGCCTTCCTGCAACTGGGTATGTTGATGTTGGCTGCGCAGAAGGCTCGTGAGGCAGGCTTTAAGCTGATGATTCCGCCGGTGCTCGTGCGCCCGGACGTTATGCAGGGAACTGGCTTCTTGGGTCAGCACTCGGATGAGGTTTACTACCTGCCGGCAGATGACCTGTATCTGGTCGGCACTTCAGAGGTGGCTCTGGCCGGCTACCACAAGGAAGAGATCATCGACCTGTCCAAGGGGCCGCTGCAGTATGCAGGCTGGTCTTCCTGCTTCCGCCGCGAGGCAGGTTCGCACGGCAAGGACACCCGCGGCATCCTGCGCGTGCACCAGTTCGACAAGCTGGAGATGTTTGTCTACTGCAAGCCGGAAGACGCCGAGGAGATGCACCAGAAGCTCCTGAACATGGAAAAGGACATGCTGGCGGCGATGGAACTGCCCTACCGCACCATCGATATCGCGGGCGGAGACTTGGGCTCCTCTGCGGCGCGCAAGTTCGATAACGAGGCGTGGGTGCCCACCCAGGGCACGTACCGCGAGCTCACCTCGACCTCGAATTGCACCACCTTCCAGGCGCGCCGCCTGTCCACGCGCTACCGCGATGAGAACGGCAAGACCCAGTACGCCGCCACGCTCAATGGCACCCTGGCTACCACCCGCTGGCTCGTGGCCATCCTGGAGAACCACCAGCAGGCAGATGGCTCCGTGGTGGTTCCGGAGGCCTTGCGCCCATTCGTGGGCAAGGACGTGCTGTACCCCGTAAACTCCTAGAAGAACGCGGTGCGCGGGGCTTTGCGCGCCGCCCTCTCTTGTCCCTCCTCGCTGCTCTCGACGGCGGGGTCTTAGCTGTTTGGAGCACCATGAGCGCTGTGACTAACTTCCTCTACCGGCAGATCACACACATCGGCCGCGGGGTGACTCTGGCCCAGGGGCTCAAGATGCGCTTGTCCGGGGAGGAGAATATCCCGGATAAGGGTGGGGCCGTCATCGTGTGCAACCACACGGGTTACATGGATTTCCTTTTCGGGGCCTTCTTGGCTTACCGCAAGCGCCGTTTGGTGCGCTACTTGGCTAAGGCCTCCATCTTCCAAGCGCCGGTGGCCGGGCAGCTTTTTCAGGTCATGGGGCATGTCCCGGTGGACCGTATCGATGGCGGGGCGTCGATTGTCAAAGGCATCGAACTAGCCAAGAGTGGGGAACTCGTGGGGGTCTTCGCGGAGGGAACGATTTCCCGCAGCTTTGAAATTCGCAGCATGCGTAACGGTGCGGCGCGTATCGCGCATGGTGCGGGCGTGCCGATTATTCCGCAGGTTATCTTTGGCTCCCAGCGTATTTGGACGAAGGGGCAGAAGAAGCACTTGGGCCGCACGAAGACGCCGGTGCTGATTAAGGCTTTGGAGCCTTATTACACGACGGGCGATTTTGACGCGGATATCGCGGAGGTGCGCCGTCGGATGCAGGAGGCCCTGGAGGGCCTGTGGGCGGAGTATGAGGCGGAGTTCGGACCGATGCCAGCCGGGGAGTTCTGGGTGCCCGCCCGCAAGGGTGGTGGGGCACCAACGCTGGAGGAGGCTGAGGCCCAGGACTCCGAGGTGGAGTCTGAGCGCTACCGCGTGCGCCGGCTGCGTGATGACCTGACTAACCTCAAGGACCGCGTCTCCGAGGCCACCGTGGAGCTCATGCGGGACCGGATGGCGCTGATGAAGCGGGCTGATTCCGGAGAATCGGGAGCAGAGCTTGGCGACGAGAACGTCGACGCCACGCAAGAAAACGACGGCGCACAAGTTGAAAGCTCAGCTACTGACAAAGGCAAAGAGCGCCCGCGTACTGCTCCAGAGACCCTGGAATGGATCAAGGAGAACCTCAACTCGGTGGTCGAGGAAGCCATGCGCGGCGTCGGGGAAGGCCGCGACAAGGTCACGGAGGTTATGGCGCAACTAAAGTCTGACGTCATGGAGGCTCAGGCCTCCATGACCGCGAGCAGCAAGGAGATTTTTGCCGGTTCCGTGGTGGAGCAGGGTCTACTTTCTGCGGCGACGCAATCGCGCATTATTGTCTCCCGCCTGCCGCACCGCGTGAAGGCTCAATACTCTGAGGTGCCGCGCGTGATTGTGGCTGATCAGAGTGCGCTCAGCATGGAGAACGGGGAAATCTCGAGGCGGCTTCAGGAAGCGCTGGCGCACTTGCACCCACAAGTGGAGGAGTTGGTGGTGCTCTCGCCGCAGGGAGAGGTGCTCGACGCTGCAGCCTTTGGCGACCTCCCCCAATCCTGTTGGCGGATCGCCTGTTCAGAAGGTGCTGACGGGGCACAGTTCAACGATGCTCCTGGGGGCGTAGTAGTCACGGCGTCCTCGCCCGCCGAGGGGCTGGCGGCTGTGGCGAAAAGGATCGGAGTCGAGCCTGCGGACCTTCTATTCTTTGCGAATGAGCCTGGTGATGAAACGTTTGCGGAGGGCGGGGAGGGCGTCGCCGTGCGCATGGTGGCGCTTGAGACTGCGCCCATTGAGGTGATTAAGGCTGCGCAGGCGGTGACGTATTCCACTGAGCGCTACGGAATGGCCGAGGTGCTGGAGGCCATGGCGCGCTTGCAGCAGGAGAAGAAATAAGTCTTGACACCCTAGACTTGAGGAGAGTCCGCCACGCCCGTTAACACCCCCGGAAGGGGGTGTTATTTCATTTTGCTCGTCTATGAAAAGCCTTAAAAGTGCCAGCTTACGGAAGCGGAACCTACGTGTGAGTAGCGTCTCCAGAGAGAAAATCGGGTGATCTATAGCATTGGCGGTGGGAGAAAACTTCTTCTTCATCCGCTATCCGAGCAATTAGCCGAGGAATCGGCACACTGGGTGCGTGGTGGATGAGCACAATATGCTGCGCATACCGTCAACGAGGGCAGGGCTTTCTGACGCCGTGCAGCGAGAGAGGAGACTCGGTCAACAATGACCACGACGAGTATTAACAGCTTCAACCCTGAGTATTTTGAAAAGACATGGAACGACTACTCCACCGAGGATTATGACGTCGTCATCATCGGCGGCGGCTCAGTCGGCGCTGGTGCTGCGGTGGATGCGGCCACCCGCGGTTTAAAGACGGCCGTGCTGGAATCCCAAGACTTTGCGGCAGGAACGTCCTCGCGTTCCTCCAAGATGTTCCACGGTGGCCTGCGCTACCTGGCGATGTTTGACTTCCGCCTCGTTGCGGAGTCCCTCAAGGAGCGCGAGCTCAACATGTCGACCCTCGCCCCGCACCTGGTAAAGCCGCTGAAGTTCATCTTCCCCCTGACTCACCGCGGTTGGGAGCGCGTCATGATGTTCGGCGGCTTTACCCTCTATGACCTCATGGGTGGTGCCAAGAGCGTCCCGATGCAGAAGCACCTCACCCGCAAGGGCGTGCTCAAGGTCACCCCGGGCCTCAAGGAGGATGCCGTCGTCGGTGGCGTGCGCTACTACGACACGCTTGTCGACGACGCCCGCCACACCATGACCGTCCTGCGTACCGCCGCTGAGTATGGCGCAAGCGTGCGCACCGGCACTGAGGTTATCGGTTTCGAGAAGGACAACCGCGGCCGCATCACCGCCGCAAAGGTCCGTGACCTCGAGACCGGCCGCGAGACCACCGTGAAGGGCAAGGTCTTCATCAACGCCACGGGTGTCTGGAACGACAAGATTCAGGACATGGCCGGCGCGGAGGGCAAGTTCACCGTTCACGCCTCCAAGGGCGTTCACATCGTGGTCCCGAAGGATGCCCTCGATGCGGATGCCGCGCTGTGCTTCGTCACCGAAAAGTCCGTGCTCTTCGTCATTCCGTGGGGCGAGTACTGGATCATCGGTACCACCGATACTGACTGGGAAAAGGGCTTGTCCCTGCCGGACCCGGCTCCGACGAAGGCGGATATCGACTACATTCTGGACCAGGTCAACCAGCGCGTGCGCAACAAGATCACTCGCGAGGACATCGTTGGTGTCTACTCCGGTCTGCGCCCGCTGCTGTCCGGTAAGTCCGACTCCACCACCAACCTCTCCCGCAACCACGCCGTTGCCCGAGTAGCCCCAGGCCTCGTCTCCGTTGCTGGTGGTAAGTACACGACTTACCGCGTCATCGGTAAGGACGCGGTGGACCTGGCCGCCAAGGAACTGGGCTTCAAGGTGGCAGAATCCGTCACCGAGCGCACTCCGATCTTGGGCGCGGACGGCTACCATGCTCTGGCCAACCAGGTTCCGGCGCTTGCTCGCCGCTACAACCTCGACGAGAAGCGTATCGAGCACCTGCTTGGCCGCTACGGTTCGCTCATCAGCGAGGTGCTGGCTCCGGCCGCCGAAGATGCCTCCCTCCTTGAGCCGATTCCGGGCGCAGAGAGCTACATCTGGGCAGAGGTGCGCTACGCCGTGACCCACGAGGGTGCACTGCACATCGACGACATCGTCTCCCGCCGCCTGCGCATAGCCATCGAATTCGCCGACCGAGGCGTGGCCGCTGCACAGCCGATTGCTGAGTTCGTCGCGCCGCTGCTGGGCTGGGACCAGAGCGACATTGAGCGCGAGGTTAGCCACTTCAAGCAGCACACCGAGGCGGAGCTTGCCGCCGAGGCTGCCCTCACCGACCGTGAGGCAAATGACATTCTCGAGCGCGCTGGCAGCGCACGAGCCACTAAGGAAGAAGCCTAAGCGTCACGGGGCCCAGCGAGGACGTTTGCTGTCTCTCGCTGGGCCTTTGCCCTAGGCAAAAGAGAAAGGACAAGTTATGACCGGAACTGATGCATTCCTGTGGGAGTTCCTTGGCACGGCAGTGCTGCTCCTGTTGGGTAACGGCGTCTGCGCCACTGTAAACCTCCGCACCTCCGCGGCGCGCGGTTCAGACTGGATCGTTATCGCAATGGGCTGGGGCCTCGGCGTCTACTTGGGTGCTAGCATCGCGGACCCCACTGGCGGTCACCTTAACCCGGCGGTGACCATCATGCTCGCTGTCAACGGCTCTCTTGAGTGGAGCCTTGTGCCTTATTACCTCCTGGGTCAGATCTTGGGCGCCATGCTCGGTGCTTTCCTGGCGTGGGCAACGTTTAAGCAGCTTTTCGATGCCAACAATGTCGACGAAGCCGGCAACGTCACCGGAGCCAACAAGAATACCGGCGGTATTTTCTTTACGAACCCGGCGCACCCGAATAACGGCTGGAACGCAGTGACAGAGTTCATCGCAACCACTGTGCTGCTCATGTTTATCGCCTTCGGTCCTGCCGGCGGCGAGCTCGGTCCGCTGAGCTACTTCGGCGTGGCCTTCGTCATCGTGTCTATCGGTCTGTCCCTCGGCACCCCCACCGGATATGCCATCAACCCGGTTCGTGACCTCGGCCCCCGCATCATGTACGCCTTTGTCCTCCCCATCAAAGACAAGGGCACTGGAAACTGGAGCTATGCCTGGGTTCCGGTCGTCGCGCCGACTCTCTCGGCCGTCGCCGTTGGCCTGCTATCCATAGCCCTTTAAAACACCCCCGACAAGGAGAAAGTTATGTCCACCAAGAGCTACGTTGCAGCGATTGACCAGGGTACGACCTCCACGCGTTGCATCATTTTCAACCACGACGGAGAGCAGGTGTCCGTCGGCCAGCTCGAGCACGAGCAGATTTTCCCAGAGAAGGGCTGGGTCGAGCATGACCCAGAGGAAATCTGGAGCAATACCCGCCGCGCGGTGGGTGAGGCCTTGGCCAACGGCGACATCAACGTTGAAGACATCGCCGCTTTGGGTATCACCAACCAGCGTGAGACCACCGTTGTGTGGGACAAGAACACCGGCAAGCCGGTCTACAACGCCATCGTGTGGCAGGACACCCGAACCACCGACATTTGTAAGGAACTCGCCGGCGACGACGGTGCGGACAAGTGGCGTCGTCGCACCGGTCTCATCATCAATTCCTACCCTGCCGGCCCGAAGGTGAAGTGGATCCTCGATAACGTCGAGGGCGCCCGCGAGCGCGCTGAGGCTGGCGAGCTGCTTTTCGGCACCATCGATACCTGGTTGCTGTGGAACCTCACCGGTGGCGCCGACGGCGACAACGGCCAAGAGGCCCTGCACGCGACCGATGTCACCAATGCCTCCCGTACCCTCCTCATGGACATCGAGAAGCTCGAGTGGGATGAGGAACTGTGCAAGGAGATGGGTATCCCGACCTCCATGCTCCCGGAGATCCGTCCGTCCCTGGGCGACTTCCGCACTGTCCGCGAGCGTGGCTCGCTGTCCGGTGTGCCGATTCGCGCCATCCTGGGTGACCAGCAGGCCGCCATGTTTGGCCAGGGCTGCTTCCGCCCGGGTTCTGCCAAGAACACTTACGGCACCGGCCTGTTCCTCCTGCTCAACACCGGTACCACTCCAAAGTTCTCTGAGAACGGCCTGTTGACCACTGTGTGCTTCCAGCGCGAGGGCGAGCGTCCGGTCTACGCGCTCGAGGGTTCCGTCTCCATGGGTGGTTCTCTGGTGCAGTGGCTGCGCGATAATCTGCAGCTCATTCCGAACTCCGCGTCCATTGAGAACCTGGCGCGCGAGGTCAAGGACAACGGTGGCGTCTACATCGTGCCGGCCTTCTCGGGGCTCTTCGCTCCGTACTGGCGCCCGGATGCCCGCGGTGTCATCGTGGGCCTGACCCGCTACGCCAACCGCAAGCACCTAGCACGCGCCGTCCTCGAGTCCACCGCGTACCAGACTCGCGACGTCGCCGATGCCATGATCGCTGACTCCGGCGTGGAAATCACCGAGCTGCGTGTCGACGGCGGCATGACCATGAACGAGCTACTCATGCAGTTCCAAGCGGACATGCTTGGTGTGGAGGTTCACCGCCCGAAGAACGTGGAGACCACCGCTACCGGTGCGGCCTTCGCTGCGGGCCTCGATTCCGGCTTCTGGGATGACCTCAGCGTGCTGAGCTCCCAGCAGGGTGATTTCAAGGTGTGGAAGCCACAGCGTGAGAAGGAAGAAGTTGAGGCTCTCTACCGCGATTGGAAGCGCGCCATCAAGCGTTCCCTGAACTGGGAAGACGTGGACGATGACGACGTTATCGCTTAAGCCCTAAGCAGGACTCTTCGCACGAAAGCGCGGCTACCACGAGCATTCTCGTGGCGGCCGCCTTCGTCGTTTTCGTGTGGGGAGGGGCTGCGGCTAAACGTGGCGCGATGGTGGGGCTCCATGGCAGCAGTGGACGTTGTTGTGTCTGCCAGCGCTGCGGGGGTGCCTGCCTGACGTAGACTCAGGGCTATGGCCAGTGACGTATTTTCGGACCGCGCTCCGCGCCTCATCATTAGCGATATCGATGGCACCTTGTTGGATCGAAACCACCGGGTGCCCAGGCGAAACCGCGAAGCTGTGGCCCGCGCGGTCGCCGCGGGCAGCGAGTTTGCGCTGGCGACCGGCCGGCCCTTCCGCTGGATCATGCCCGTACTGGAGCAGCTGACCGTGCGCCCGGTGTGCGTGACATCAAATGGTGCGGTGATTTATGACTCGGCAGAAGACCGCGTGCTCTCCGCCCACGAGCTCTCGTCGGAGGCCCTCGCGGAAACCGTAGAGGTGGCCGCGAAGGTGCTTGGACCTCATGGCGGCGTAGGTTTCGGTGCGGAACGTGCGGGCGGCTCGGTTTTGGATCCGGTTGAGGAACTCTTCGTGGTGGAATCACACTATTCGGAGAATGCGCTCTTTGAAGGCTTCGGTCTGGTCAGCGTGGGGGAGTTGGTGTCCCGACCGGCGGTCAAGCTCCTAATTCGCAATACGGCGTTCTCCGCGCCGGAGCTCTACGAGCTTATTGCTCCGCACATCGATCCCGAGCTTGCCCACGTGACCTACTCGATGTCCGAGGGCATCCTAGAGGTCGCGGCCCCCAACGTAACGAAGCGCCGTGGAATTAAGTGGTTGGCCGAGCATCATGGTATCGCCCGCGAAGACATCATCGCCTTTGGAGATATGCCCAACGATATCGAGATGCTCGAGTGGGCCGGGTGCGGTGTTGCCATGGAGAACGCACACCCGGATGTCGTGGCGGCCGCAGATACGGTGACGGTAGCGCACCACCAAGCAGGTGTGGCTAAGGTCCTTGAGCGTTGGTTCTAGCACTGCTGTGCCCCGCCGCGCTGTAGCCGTGAAACCCCGCGCTACCTGCCCTGTTTATAGCGGAGCCTAAGAGTTTTCTGTCTCCGGTTGCGGGGTGGGTGGTGGTGTTTTAGTCTTTGTCGCATGGGGGATTTGGAGACTTATTTCTCCTACCGCAGTTCGGGGTTGGATCTTGTGGGGCTTGCGGTGGGCAGTGTGGATGATTTACGCGCGCGTGGTGCCTCGTTGGCTGATGCTGTGGAGTTGGCCGGGTTGCATGGGGCGTATTTCGGGCCGACGCGTTTTACGGGCAAGCAGCGCCAGGCCCGTGCGGCTGCGGTTGCTCAAAGGCATGATGTGGCGACGTTGAGTTTGATTGAGTCGTATACCGCCAGGGTGAAAAAAGAGTTGGATGCGTGGAATTTGCGTGTCAGGTTGGCGGGGACTCCGGCAGACCGTATCCCGAAGGTGGCGAAGGACCGTTTGAAGCAGTTGCGGCCGCGGCGGGTGCCTGAACCTGGGGTGCGGTTGACGTATCGGAAGGTGGGGCCGCATTCGTTGACGATTACTGATTCAGCCTTGCGCATTAGTGAGATGCGCGGGACTTTGGAGTCGATTAATCCGGCTGATTTGTTGGATGCGGCAGGCCGGGTGTTCTTTGAAAAGTCGCATGGGGGCACTAAGCCTGCGGTGGCGACCAATGTGGTGGTCACTTTGGATGAGTTGGACCAGATTGTGCGGGGTGAGGGCGATGATATTGAGCTTGTGCTGACTAATGGTGGGCGGATGACTGGTCGGGAGTTTGTGACCTATAAATTTGCCGAGGTTGGGTATGTGACGTTGGTGCATCCCACGGTTGGGCCGGTGTGGTTGCATCGGGTGCGGCGTTTGGCGGGGTTTGAGCAGCGGGTAATGGCCAGTGCGGAGCATCCGACGTGTGCGCGTGAAGGTTGTAATAAGCCGGCGGATTATTGTCAGGTGCATCATTTGGTGCCGTGGCAGGCTGGTGGTGCGACGGATCCGCCGAATTTGACGATGTTGTGTGCTTATCACAATGGCATTAATGACGATGATCCGGATAAGCCGACTGGTGCGGGTTATGTCTTTAGGTTGCGGGGCGGGGTGGATTATGTGCCACCCTGGGCGGAGCCGATTACTTCCCAGCCGGCATACCAAGCGGCACAAGCAGCATTGAAGCAGCAGGCCAACGGGGACTTACCAGTACCGCCGGATACCTAAACCCCAATCCCAAACACACGCCGAAGCGGAAGCCACCCGGTGGCTCCCGCTACATTGGCGATCCCACAGACCTGCACGTACACACGGTGCGGCTGGGATTAGTCCGTGAAGACCTGAATCTGCTCAGTCTCCGGGTTGTAGACAATGGATCCGCCCTGGAACTGCACGCGGACTTCCTTGCCGAGGCCGGTGGGGACTTCGTCGGACGTCGGCAAGCCGAGCGTCGCCGAGTTGTTGCCGGACGCCCATTCCTTGGCGATGCGTCCCACCAGAGCGTGTGTACCGGTGTCTTCGGAGCTCAGCACGACGCCGTTCTGGAAGAGCTGGTAGATGATGCCGGCGGACTCATCCGGACCGCCGACCGCCAGGCCCAGCGCCGGGCCGAAGGCATTAAGGACTGCCGTCCACGTTTGCTTCAGGCCCTCGTTCTTGCTCAGGGCCAACACCTTGGTCACGATGCCCGGGATCTGCTCCAGCGGCAGGCCATTGACCGTCTTATCCGTGTCAATCTGCTGGTCCGAGCGGGCATACATGATGGCGAAGAGCGTGCCAGCCAGGCCGACTAGTGCGGTGATGGTGCTCATCGGGATTTCGGTATCGCCCAGCGAGGACGTTGCCTCCTGTGCCGGAGCGGCCGGTGCGGGAGCGGACGGCGCATTGTTTTTCGGCGTGGAGCCAGAGGAGTCTGGCGTAGAGGTATTTCCGCTGCCCCAGTCCGTGGACGTCGAACCAGACGCACCCGACTTGATGGCGAGGTACTTCTTGTGCGCTGCCTGGCGGATAGTCGGCCACTGGGCAATGGTGTATTTACCCGGGCAGGCAGTGAAGTGAACGTCGCTGTGCCCGAAGAGGCCGTAGACCGGGGCAGAGGCGCCTGCTGGGTAGCGCGAACCACCGAAGCCTTCCGAGCGAAGGGAGACGCGGGAGGTCGGATCGACACCGGAAATGGCGCCCTTCCAGCCGGCGAGGTCGGTGACAGATTCCAAGAGGGCTTCCGTCGGCTGCGCAGTCTCGTAGTTGCCGATCATGGAGATACCCCACGTGTTCTTGTTAAAACCGCCGATGTGCGCACCCTGCACAGCTTTAGCGAGACCGCCGTAGCGGCCCTCGTAGATGGTGCCGTATTTATCGACCAGCGCGTTGTATCCGATATCGCACCATCCCAGGTTCTGGGCGTGGTACTTGTACGCGGCGCGCACCTGCGCGGCCGCCTGCGCGCGGGTGTAGTTATTGGAGCCCGCGGTGTGGTGCAGCGCAATGGCCTCCACACCATCATCATAGGTGGGACTCGAGCAGCGGATGCTCTCATCCGCGCCCCAGCCGGCGCGCGAAACCACGCGCGGCATGCCATCGGTCTCAGCGGTTGGCTCGATGACCTCGCCCTCCTGGGCGTTGCCGTCCATGAAGACCGCCTCGAGGCCTTCCACGTCGCTATTGGCGGGAAGCTCTTCGGCCTCAGCGACGGGGGCGATGTCGCCGACGTTGAAGGAGGCGTCGTCAAGCGCGGCGTCCTCAACGGGGGTCTCGGTGAACTCTTCGTCCAAGTTCGACCCAGTCACGAGGTCCACATTGTTGATGGAGACCTGCACGTCGTTGGTATCGCCCACGAAGATGAGCTCGGTGCCGTTCGTGGCGTTCGGATCATCGTTGTTGTAGGACATTGAGTCCATGTCGTACCACTCGGACCAGGACCCGTCTGGCTGCTTGGCGCGGACGAAGGCAGCGACATCGCGCGCGCCCTTCCAAGTCACGGCAAAAGAGGAGAAGGTCTCATCGCGGTGGAATTGCTTGACCGCGCGCGGGCCTTCGCCCTCGCCTTGGGCGGCGATGGCCGGGTCATCCACCACGACCGTTTCGCCAGAACCAAAGGACTCGGAGGCCGAGCTCACTTCGATGGGCCCGCTGCCCGCTTCCTGGGTGTGGATAAGGGTTTGGCCGCCCACGGCTGCGGCAGCAACTACAGCGATCGAGGCGACCGTGGCGATAATCGGCGTGGACCACGTCGATTTCGCGGGAACAAGACGACGTTTGAGGTGCACTGTTACTCCCTAGGATGGTGTGCGCCACAAGGTTAAAAGGAGCGCAAAAAGTTAACTAACGGGACAGATGTTACGTCAGGTGTTGGAGTGAAAGGGGGTGTGACACGCGAGTTTTCTCGCTTGGGTGTCACCCGCCGTTCTATGCGCGTTACTGCTTTAAGCTGATGCCCATGACTGCATATGACCTCATTGTTGTTGGATCTGGATTCTTTGGCCTCACCGTGGCCGAGCGCGCAGCCTCCCAGCTGGGCAAGAAGGTGCTCATCGTCGAGCGCCGCGAGCACCTGGGCGGCAACGCCTACTCGGAGGCTGAGCCGGAGACCGGCATCGAGGTCCACAAGTACGGCGCGCACCTCTTCCACACGTCGAACAAGCGCGTGTGGGACTACTGCAACCAGTTCACCGATTTCACTGACTACCAGCACCGCGTCTTTGCCATGCATGACGGCACGGCCTATCAGTTCCCGATGGGCCTGGGCCTGATTAACCAGTTCTTCGGCCGCTACTACTCCCCGGATGAGGCACGCCAGCTCATCAAGGAGCAGGCTGGTGAGTTCGCCGTGGATGAGGCGAAGAACCTGGAGGAGAAAGCCATCGCGCTCATTGGCCGTCCGCTCTACGAGGCCTTCATCCGCGACTACACCGCCAAGCAGTGGCAGACCGATCCGAAGGAGCTGCCGGCCGGTAATATTACGCGCCTGCCGGTGCGCTATACCTTCAACAACCGCTACTTCAACGACACCTACGAGGGCCTGCCCGTCGATGGCTACGCCGCATGGTTGGAGAAGATGGCGGAGCACGAGCTTATTGACGTCCGCCTCAATACCGACTGGTTCGACGTCCGCGAGGAGCTGCGGGAGGCGTCGCCAAACGCGCCGGTGGTTTACACTGGCCCGCTGGACCGCTACTTCGACTTCGCTGAGGGCGAGCTGGGCTGGCGCACGCTCGATTTCGACATGGAGGTGCTGGAGACCGGTGACTTCCAGGGAACCCCGGTGATGAACTACAACGACGCGGACGTGGACTACACCCGCATCCACGAGTTCCGCCACTTCCACCCGGAGCGCGCCGATAAGTACCCCAAGGATAAGACGGTGATTATGAAGGAGTATTCGCGCTTCGCGGAGAAGGGTGATGAACCGTACTACCCGATCAACACCCCGGAGGACCGCTCCAAGCTGGAGGCTTACCGCAAGCTTGCCGCCGCGGAGGCTCGCGAGAACCAGGTTCTCTTCGGTGGCCGCCTGGGCACCTACCAGTATCTGGATATGCACATGGCCATCGCCTCTGCGCTGAGTATGTTCGACAACAAGCTGGCTCCGTTCTGGAATGAGGGCAAGGCCCTGGAGCAGGAGCGCGGCCACTAAGTTGCGGCGCTGTCCCGGCTGCTCCCCGCAGCGTAGCGTGGCGCGCTATGCTGAAACACCTCGATGGAAGGAGGTGACGGCATGGCTCAGCGCAAGAAGAAACGCGCAGACCGCAGCATGTGGAAGATGTCCCCGGAGCGGCTCGAGGAGCACCTCAAGCTGCGCAGTCGCGCAACGCGCATTCCCGATAAGAAGAAGGAGCAATCCAGGAAGGCCTGCCGGAACACCCGGCAGGCCTTTGGCCTTTCTTTGGTAGGTTTCGCCAGCGCATGGAGCTAGACCAAAGAAATAAAACTTGTGGTCGGGCCAACAATCGCCTAAAGTTAACAGCAGGTTAACAATAGGCGAACAGAAAGTGAGTTTAGAGATGACTTCCCCGAACGCCCGCCGTTTCGATACGTTGCGCCAAGACTTGCATGCCGATTATGGCCACGAATACACCGCGCAGGAGATTGATTCCTTCCTCGATGCCACCATCGCGCGTCACGAAGCTGGTGCGACTTTAGAAGAATTCATTCCCGTGATGGTGGAGCGCGAGGTGCGCGAGCACTTTGGCACCCACCGCATCCACGTGCGGTTTGCCGCGGGCACCGACCACGCCTTGGCGCAGGCTGCTGTGGCGCTGACGAAGAAGTACGCTGGCGAGGCCCTGCTCGTCGATGCCGCCGTAGCCCACCCTGAAAATGATCCCGATTCCCACATGGCCCACGTGCTCCAAGAGCGCGGCATGGCGAAGCACCCGGACCGCTACGTCGAGGACCTACGCTTGGTCACTATCCCGGACATCATTGTGTACCTCGGCCGCGAAATCCCGCGCGATGAGGCCGGCAAGGACATCAAGATTTGGGATATCGCTACGGCAGAAACCGTCGAGGAGACCCGCGAGCTGGCCGATGACCTCGGAGCCCGCGTGCTCTACATGCTCAACCGCCTGGGCATCGAGCCTATCTCGGAGGATGCCGCTGTCACGACCTAAATCAGCTGGATAAAGACTTCCTCAACGCGGTCGACACTGCGCAGGGAATCTGGAAGGTTAAGACCGGCATGGGCGATGACGTAGGCGTCGCGTACATCGGTCTTGGAGTTGCCGACGTGGATGCGAGAGAGCTGCCGCATCGCAAGCCCTGGTAGATGGCGAACATCTGCCCCCATGTCTTGGGCGACTGCGACGGTTAATCGGCCGATGTTGTTTGGCTGATCGACAATGACAAGGGCCGAGGCGTTGTCGGCGAGGAATTGGCCGAAGAGCTTGCGTAGCGAGCCTTCATGCTGATTGATGCGTTTGGACAGGACTTGCCTGCCTTGGGGATCGAGGACGCAGGCGTGGTGGAAGTATTTGCCGACGTCTACGCCAATGACGAAGTCATAGGCCATCGGTGTATGCCTCCTAGCGATGAATTAGAAGTTGGACTATTTAAGCTTCATCGCTGGGGTTGTCGGACATGCTTGCGCTGGCATCCACATTACTGTGAGACCTCATACCACCTGGGCTGGGTCGGGTTCCTATTAGCAGTTTGAGGATGTCACTGTCTTCGGCGGCATCACCCCCGGATCATTTTCAGACAGGGGCGGGAACAAGCCATACCGAAGCCAGCGACTAGTTCCACTGTCCTTTCAGACGGAGGGACCGGAAATAAACATAACCAGCCCAATCGGGTGGACAGGCTATGAATCTTCGGTGCCCTGAGGTGGAACTGCTAACAACGTAATGGGGGGAAGCGGGGGCAAAGTCAATAATTCGAGTCTGGCATAAGTTGATAAGGATTGCCTAACCTAATACTGTTTCAAGTTATGTTCCGATCGGGAATCGGCAACGGAAGCGAGGCGGCGACGATGAACAGAAAACGTGGATCGACCAGAGAACCCCTCTCCGGAGGGGGAGTCGGGGACGCGGGCCCGGACGGGACGGGCGACGGCGACGCGGTGGCGTCGCAGACGGACGACGGGCGGTTGGTACACGTCGCACCGGTCGCAGCGGGTGGCCGACCATCCACCCGCGATATGCTCGTCGCCGCCGCGATCGGCGTCGCGGGGTCTCTCGTCGTCGTGCCCCTGACCTACCTGCAGGTGTTCGCCGGCATCGCCCACGTTTATCTCGTCGCGGCGACGCTCGGGTTGTGGTTCCTGCAGTGCGTCGTTCCCCTCATCGTCGTCCGCAAGCCTGGCGCGAGCCTCATTGCGTGCCTTGCCATGGGCGTCGTGTCCGCGGCGACCACCCCGTTCGGCGTCGCCGCGATCGGGGCGCTGATCATGGAAGGATTGCTCATCGAGCTTCCATTCATGGTCACCCTGTACCGGCGGTGGACGCGTACCCAGTTCGTGGCGTCGGCGATGTTGTTCTCCGCGCTGATGGGAACGATGGCCCCGCGCGCAGTTGGCGTCGACTCGCCGACCACGCCCATGACCCTGATCAGCTTCGCCGTAGCCTTGGCCTCGAGCTTGGTGTTTTTGGTCCTGGGCTTTGCCGTCGCAAAGGGGCTTCGCAGCCGCGGGGTCACCCGGTGACCGGCGGAGCACCCGCGTGCGCCGGTGCGACACGCGGGACGGCCCCGGCCCGGTTACGGGTTAGGGGCGCGGGCGTGCGGCACGCCGATGGGCGATGGGCACCCGACATGGTGGATCTCTCCTTCGATTTCGGCACGATCAACGCCATCACGGGACCCGTGGGATGCGGAAAGACAAGCCTGGCCCACCTCATCGCTGGACTGATTCCCTCGCACATCCCCATCGACCATGCCGGATTCGTGCACATCGTCGATGCCGACGGCACCGAACGCCCCGTGGACGGGGACCGGGTCACCTTCGTCGGGCAAGACCCGGCGACGCAGGTGCTCACGCTCCGAGTCGTCGATGACGTGGCCATGGCCCTCGAGTTTTCCCTCGTGGAAGCCGGTATCGTCGCCAAGCGATCAGCCGAGGCTCTATCGGAGCTCGGGCTGTCAGAGCTCGCGGAGAAGGATCCGTGGGCTTTGTCGGGCGGGCAACGCCAGCGGATGGCCATCGCCGGTGCGGTGGCCAGGGCGCCGGAGGTCATGATCTTCGACGAGCCCGCGGCCCACGTCGACGAGGACGGTCGCCGGTCGCTGTTCGCCGCCATCCGTGATTTGCGGGCCCCGGGGCGCGTCATCCTGCTCATCGAGCACGACCTCAGCCCGTTCGACGGGTGGGTCGACACGGTGACGATCCTCGATGCGGACGGGAGCGTCGCCGCCCACGGAGCGCCGGATGGCATCGCGGTGAAGGGCATTGCGACGACGGCCGCGACCGCCGGAACGCCGGACGCCAGTACGCCGGGCACGGGGGTGCCGGACCGTCCCAATCCGGAATCGGAGGCGGATGCCGTTCCACTGCTGGCCTTGACCGGAACCCACGTGGCCCGAGGCGGGGAGAGGATCCTGAACGGGGCCGATCTGACACTGGAACGGGGCGAGATTCATGCCCTAGTCGGTGCCAACGGAGCCGGTAAGTCCACCTTGCTGGCGGTGCTGTCGGGCCAGATGAAGGCGGGAGCGGACCTCCGGATTGACGGCGCGTCCGCCCGGCGCGTCCCCGACGCCTTCGCGTCGTTGGCGTTCCAGAACCCCGAGCACCAGTTCACCCGCGCGACCGTCGCCGCGGAAATCGACTCCGCGCTGGCCGGCACGGACCCGCACGGACCACTCGGCGCCGATGAGCTGCGGAAACTGCGGGAAGCCTTGTGCCCCCGGGCACTTGACCCCGTCTCGCCGTTCGTCCTGTCGGGCGGACAGAAAAGACGGTTGGGCATCTTCCTGGCGGTGGCGGCCAATCGCCGTTTGCTGCTTCTCGACGAGCCGTTGGCGCATCTGGATTCGCCGAGCTCGCGCATCGTACTGGATGCCCTAGCGGAATACGCAGGGGCCGGCGGAACCGTTGTGTTCACGTGCCACGACCGCCGTGCTGCGCGAACGTGGGCGGATCGGGCGAGCATCGTCGCCGAAGGGAAGGTCGCCTGGTCCGGTCCCGCAGCCGACGTGCCGGCTTCCCCGGAGTCGTCCCGGCGGGATCGCGCACTGCCCGCGGCCGGCGCACGGACGTCCTTGGACGAAAGCCCCTGGACCAGTGGATCCGCCGCTCGAAGGCGCGCGGGGTTGAACGCCATCACGATTGTCGCGGCGGTGATGCTCGTCCTCGTCGCCGGGCTGCTCTCCGGCGGAGACGCCGTTCTCGCTCTGACGGGGGTCGCGTTCCTCGCACTCGCTGCGATCGCGGAACGTGACGTTCGGGCGACGGCGGGGAAGGTCCTCCTCGTCCTGTTGATCGGGGTGTTCTTCGGCCTGCTCGGGTGGCGCTCCGAGTTCTACGGCAGTGGGGATCCAGCGGAGGCTGTCCGCCACGGCATCCATCACGGACTGCTACTGACGGCCGTGTTTGCGGGGACGGTCCTGGTCTCCGCGTGTATGCGCGTCGAGGAGCTTTTCGACGCCATGGTGCAACGCCTCCGGGTGCCCTACACATGGTGCACCATAGCGATTTCCGGGGTGAGCATCGCGGCGTTCCTGCGCAGCGAAATCCCCCAGCTGACATGGGCGATTAGATTGCGCTCGATGCGACCGGGGCAGTCTTTCCGCTCCGGCTTCATTCGCGCGACGACGCCCGCGCGCATCGCCTTTCCCCTGTTCGTCAGCGCCGTGCGCTGCGCCGAAAAGCTGTCCCTGACCCTGGCGATGCGCAACTTCGGCCGCCATCCGCGGCGTACCTTCCGCACCGATCACCCCTGGCGAGTGCGTGACGGTTTCGCGGCCGCAGCGTCCGCCGCGGCCTTCGTTGCCGCCCTGGTGTCCGCAGTGACTTGACGGGCACCCGGAACCGGCGGGCCCGAGCCCGCGAGCGTTTCCGAGCCTGTACGGAGACGCGCCCCACCCAGTTGCTTCAACCCTTCAGACACATCCTCCGGGTCGCGCCATGCGGGCCCGGTCCGCCCGGCACCGGCATGGCGCCGACAACCGAAAGAGGTACCAGTGAACACGATCCGGACCATCAGCGACGTGCCTCGGGACAAGGCCGATGAGACGAAGAAGGGGATCACCTTCGTCGAGAGTCGGCGGGACGTCCTCGTCCCGTACGGCCGGGTCCATGCGGAGGCGGTGGCGGCTGCGACTCGGTTGGCCGAAGCCGGCATCGGCCCGTTCGAGGTGCATGCAGACTCACTCGCCCGTGCTTGCATCGACTCAGGCACCGGGTACATCGACGTCAACGATTCGATCGACGCCCGCCGCGCAATCATGGCCCTCGACGGGGATGCTCGGCGGGAGGGGGTTCCCGTGCTCACCGGGTTCGGCCTGTGCCCGGGCTTGTCGACGGCCCTGTTGATGCTCGGGGCCTGCGCTGCGGGGGCCGAAGAGGTCCGCGATGTGCGGGTCGATCTGCGAATTGGCGCCGACCAGGAATCCGGGGCCGCGTCGGTCGAGTCGATGTTCCGGACCATTCGCGGCGGATACCGCGCGATGCTCGGCGGCGCCATCGTCGAAGTGCGGCGCAACCTGGTGTCGTCGCAAAGCGGAATCGGCTACGAATGCCCGGACATCGACGTCGTACGCGGGGTGTGCCCCTCGATCCTCGGATTTTCCTACCACGTCGCCTTCGATGCTCTCCTCGATGAGTCGGTGGAGAAGATCCGCACGTCGAGACTGTACGCGATGCCCGTCGTCTCCGGTCTGCTCGCCCGTCTCGGGGCGGCCGTGACGTCGCGGAAGGCGCGGGCGAACGGCACTCCGCAACCCGCCGAGCTGGTCATCGCACTGTCCTCCGCCGGCGCGGGCGATGCGGGGTCGGCGGCCGAGACAACCGTCGTCCGGGCGACTGGCCCGGGTTCCTACAAAATGACCGCGGCTATTGCCGCCGCCACCGTTGCGTCGGTCGCGGGGAAGCCGGTCGCGCCGGGGTGCCGGGATCTCGTCAGCCACCCCCGGCTCCTCGAACCGGTCCTCGCCTTCGCCCGCGATGCGGGCATCCATATCGAGGTGCCGCATGACAACCCGACCACGGGGCCGCTGCCGACAGCGGCCCACTGCGATACCAAAGAAAAGGGGAAACGATGACGGATCAAGCTGAACGAGGTGCGGCGATCGTCGTCCGCGACCTCACGAAGAGCTACCCGATTGCGGACAATGCGGGCACCCCGCCCGAAGGCGGGGCAGGTGCCCCGCCGGACGGCGGGCGCAAGGGAAAGCGCGGCGCCCGGATGCGCAAGCATGTGCTCGACGGCGTGAGCTTCACCGTGCCCGCCGGGTCGATCGTGTCGTTCCTCGGCCACAACGGCGCAGGCAAGACCACCCTCATCCGAATCCTGTCGACGCTCATCACCGCAGACTCCGGCGAGGTGAGCATCTTCTCGCGCGATGTGAAAGAGGACCCGGCGGGCGTGCGCGCCGACATTGCCACCACCGGCCAATTCGCGGCGATCGACGAGAACCTTACCGGCCGGGAGAACCTGGAGTTCTTCGGGCGTCTGCGCGGACTCGACCGCGCCGACGCGGCCGCCCGCGCGACGGAACTGCTCGCGCAATTCTCGCTCGCAGACAGTGCCTCGACGCTGGCGTCGGCCTATTCAGGTGGCATGCGGCGCCGCCTCGACATCGCCGCGTCGCTGTGCGTCGTGCCCAGGCTGCTGTTCCTCGACGAACCCACGACGGGGCTGGACCCGGTCAGCCGCGAAGAGCTGTGGGGCTTCATCCGGCAACTGCGGGACGACGGAATGACCCTGGTGCTGACCACCCAGTACCTGGAAGAGGCGGAGGCACTGGCCGACCACGTCCATCTGCTCAAGGACCGCCGCATCGTCGCCAGCGGAACGCCGGAGGAATTGCGCCGCGACTTCGGGTCGCACGTGCTCCGCGTGTCCTTTGCCACCACCGCCGAGGCGGAGGCGTTCGCCCGCTGCCTCGGAGGAACGTGCCTGGACGGCGCCCGCGTCGCGGGGAAGTCGGTCTCCCTCGACGTCGACCCCGGACCGCAGGTCCTCGAGGCGGTGGCGCAGGCGATGGAGGCCTCGGAAGCGTTGCCGGATTCGCTGAGCGTGTCGCCGCCCACCCTCAACGAGGTATTCATATCGATGAACGCAGGGGGTGCGGCGCGATGAGTGCGACGTCGGTCGCGGCGTTCCTCCGTCGGGATCTGCTGCTGTTGCGACGCAACACCGCGTCGCTGATCTCCATGTTCGTCGTTCCTCCCCTCTTCCTGCTGTGCCTGTACGCGGTGTTTGGGTACTCGGCGGGGCAATCCGGCTTCGGGTACCTGCGTTTCGTGCTCGGCGGCTGCCTGTTCCAGGCGGCGATGTTCACCGCCGCGGCGTCGGCGATGGCGGTGGGACAGGACGTCGAATCCGGGCTCGTTGACCGCGTGCGCGTGTTGCCCGGGGCCACAGGCGGCTATGTCGCCGGCAGGCTCGCCACCGATGTGCTGCGGATGTCCGCGTCGATCGCGGCGCTGCTGGTCGTCGCGTGGTCCTGCAGCCTCGACATGGCTCTCGGTGACGTCGCGTGGACAGTCCTGTGGTCACTGCTCGCCGCCGCGGTCCTGTCCCTGGTCACGGACGGGGTGATCCTGATGGTGCCCGCCCCGGTGTCGACAGCCTCATCGATCCAGGCGCTGGAAATGCTGCTGCTCATGTTCTCCACCGCGTTCATTCCGGCGACCGCTTTGGACGGCTCCCTGCGCGACATCGTGCGCCACATGCCTTTTTCGCCGGTGATCGAGGTGATCAGGGCGGCGTCCCCGGGCACCTTCCCGGATCACGCCGGGGAAGAGGCCGCCCTGTGGCTCGGTGTCGCGGCGGTCGTCGGAATCGTCCTGTTCATCCGCCGGTTCACCTTGAGGAGCGAATCATGATCGACGCCATTTTCGTGCATCTGCGGCGCATCGTCCATACTTGGCTGCTGCGCCCTGACTTCTGGTTCATGACGTTCATTGCTCCGCTCGTGTACCTGTTCATCGTCAACCGCATGTTCGGTGGCCTGGTCAGGCAGCTCACCGGAGAGTTCGAATTCCCGAACGCGGTCATCCTGGTCGTGACGACGTGGGCGTTCATCTTGGCCATCACGGGATCGTCCACTGTGTTCGTTGAACGCAGCAATGGCCTCCACGAGCGGTTGATCACCATGCCGGCACCGTACGCGGCCGTGCCGACCGCACGGATCATCGCCGAGTTCATCCGGATCATGGCGATGACGGTCGTCGTCGCGGCGGTGGCCGCCTTGCTTTCCGACAGCCCCCCTGAGGTGTCCTGGTGGTGGAGGATCACGGTGACCGGCGCGATGGTTGCCGCGGCGGCCGCATGCACCGGCACGTACATCGCGTTCTCCATCACCAGCCCCCAGGGATCCGTGGCCCTCATCCCGTTAATCATCGTTGCGATGTTCGTCAACACGGTGCTCATGCCCGCCGACCACTTCCGTCCCCTCCTGCGCGGAATCGCCGGGCACACCCCCGTATCCGCGGCCGGCGAGGCCGTCAACGGCACCGGGGCTGCGGGTCTGGTGGTCTGCGCGGCCTGGTTCTTTGGTATCGCCGTGCTCGCGGCGTGGGGCATCGCCGTGAAAACGAGGCCGGGGGAGTCTGCATGACGGGCACGTCCACGGGGGCATCGCCGCCGACGACGGCCCGCGAATCCGAGCATCTAACCCGAAACCGCCGCGTGGACGCGGCCCACATACCCGGAGACAGAACCAGATGAAGTCGATCGCCCAGATCGTTCAGAACAACCGCAGGCTCCTCGCGGCCTACGAGGACAAGGTCCAGCCGAGGTTCCTAAGCCGCTATGCGCGCGAACCGATGGACGTCGCTGCCGTGTACCGGAAGCTCCGTGCGCTGGATCCCGGGCCGGATGCGCCGGCCCGGGTCCTCGACCTCGGTTGTGGAACCGGGTGGCTCGCCCGCACGCTCGCCGCTGAGTCTCGCTATCGCAGGGCGAACATCGTCGGCTACGACCTGTCGCCCAATGCGATCCGCATCGCCCGCGAACGCGCCGCCGCCGACGGGCTCGGGGCCCGGACGGAATTCCACGTTGCCGACATCCTCACGCCGCTCGCGGGAGAGCCCGGCGGGGCCTGTGAAATCTGGGTGTGTGGCGCGCTCCACCAAATGAAGGATGCGGGAGCCGCGCTCGGCAGGGTCTCCGGGCTGCTCGCCGACGGCGGCATCGCTTACGTGCAGACGTTCGTCGAGGATCCCGACGTGAACGAGCGGGTCGACATGGCCGTCATGGCGAAGATGGGCCACCGGGTGTTCCGGGGCAGCGAGCTCGAGGACCTCGCCGAAGCCAACGGGCTGAAGCTGGACGGAGCCTCACGCGCCGGCATGGTGTATTTCTGCACTCTCGCGAAGAAAAGCGCGATCGGGGAGGCGGGGAAGTGAGCGCCGTGGACGGGACCGTCGGCCCGTGGTCGCTGCTCGCCCCGATCCGGACCCGGATGCGTGCGGTGGTCGCGTTGTCCGTCCTGTCGTCGGTGGCTACCGTCGCTTCGCTGGTCGGCATCATCGACATCGCGATGACGTACCCGGAGGCCCCGGTGCATCGGACGTGGTTGGCCGTGGTTGTCATCGTCGTCGCCGCGACGGTGCGAATGGCTGCGGACGGCGCCGCCGGCATGCTCTCGCACCGGGCGGATAACGACCTGCAGCTCTACCTCCGGCGCCGGTTGGTTGCCCATATCCGGAAGCTGCCGCTGGGCTGGCTGGACGCCCGGCGCTCGTCGGGGATCATCGGGTCGGTTGAGAAGGACGTCGCGGCCGTCCACCAGCTCATGGGCCACACCGTCGGCGAGACCGTGGTGGCGGTGCTGGTTCCCCTGCTTTCCCTCATCGCGCTCGTCGCGGTCGATTGGCGGATCGCGGCGGTGGCGGTCGTCCCAGTGCTGGTCACCTTCGCCCTGATGGGCATGATGATTTCGCGCGGAGCCGATCTTCAGCGCGACTACGAGCGAGCCTCTGAAAAAGTGACGGCTGCGGTCATCGAGTTGGTGCGCGGCATCCCTGTGATGAAGTCCTTCGGACGCGCCAACCAGGGCGCGGGCCGCTACGATGCCGCGGCGTCGTCGTTCGTCCGCGCGTGGTCCGCCTGGTCCCGGCAGTCGAACATCTATCTCGGACTCATCGACGTGGTGACGTCCCCGATCACGGTCCTCGCAGTGGTGTGCGGCGCCGGCCTCGCTTTGAGGGACACCGCGGGCGGCAAACCCGAGGGTCTCGTCGCCGGGCTGGTTCTCGGCCTTGGACTCTCCGCGGCGATCGTGCGGGTGGCCATGAACTCCGAACCCATCATCGCGGGGCTCGCCGCTCTGAAGTCCATTGCGAAGGTGCTGAGCACGCCGCCGATCGCCGAGCCCGCCGATCCGGTGCCCGCGCGCGGGGGCGCGCTCGAGGTTCGGAACCTGGTCTTCTCCTACGGGGATGGGCCGCGGGTCCTCGACGGGATGTCCGCGACGTTCGAACCGGGGACCCTCACGGCGCTGGTGGGGTCCTCCGGTTCCGGAAAGTCCACCGTCGCCCGGCTGTTGGCACGTTTCCACGACCCTGTCGAAGGCTCGGTGCTGCTGGGCGGCGACGATCTTCGCGACATCGCCGTGCGCGACGTGCACCGTTCGGTGTCGGTGGTGTTCCAGGATCCGCAGTTGCTCACGCTGCCCTTGCGGGAGAACATCCGGCTGGCCAGGAGAGACGCCACCGACGGCGAAATCATGGCGGCCGCGAAGCTCGCGAACCTCGATACGGTCATCGCGGCGCTGCCGAAGGGCCTGGATTCGGTGGTCAACGTCGACGTGACCTTTTCCGGTGGTGAGGCGCAGCGCGTGGCCATCGCGAGGTCGATTGTCACGGACGCGCCGGTGCTCATCTTCGACGAGGCAACCGCTTACGCGGATCCGGCTTCCGAGGCCCTCATTCAGTCCGCAATCGAGCGTTTGGCTCGTTCGCGGACGGTGATCGTGATTGCGCACAGATTGAGCACGATCCGCAACGCCGACCGCATCCTTGTTCTCGATGGGGGAGCGGTCGCGGAGGCGGGCACCCACGACGAGTTGCTTGCGCGCGGTGGCCGCTACCGGGATCTGTGGCGCGCGTTCGCGCTCGACGACGAACCATCCGCCCCGCGGGGCACTGAAGCAGACGATGAAAAGGCAGGGAACCGATGATCCGGGACTTGTGGTCGATGACGGATCGGCGCTCGAAGATGACGCTGGCGTGGCTCATTGCGTTGGCCGCGCTTGCCGCGCTGGCACAGGGTGCGGCGTTCGTCGCGCTGCTGCCGCTGCTGTCGGCTCTGGCCGTGGGAGATGATGCGACGGCGTGGCGTTTCACCGGCGTCATCGCCGGCCTCGCGGCCGCCCATGCGGTGCTGTCCCTCGCCGCGGGGACGGTCGGCAGGGCGAATTCCGCAGCGGTGCTGTCGTCCCTGCTGCGTTCCCTGGGCGAACGCGTGCTGACGTTGCCACTCGGGTACGTCACCAAGTCCACGGCCGGCCGCTTTTCGGAGATGGCGTCTTCGGGCATGGCGTTCGCGGCGTCCGTGCCGCACGTGATCCTGAGGCCCGTCATCGCTGCTGTGGTTGCGCCGACCGTCATCGCTCTCGGAATTCTGGCGGTGGATTGGCGCGTCGGGTTGGTTCTCGTCGCGTCGGCGCCGGTGCTCTTCTTCGCCTACCGGGCCATTGGCCGGGTTGGCGGGGAGTCGGACGAAGCGCATGCTGACGCCGTCGCTGCCGTCTCCGGCAGGCTGATCGAGTTCACCCGCGGCCAGCAGGTGATTCGCGCCGCGGGCGACGGTTCGGCGGCGGACGCGATGGTGGATGAGGCGATCCAGGCCCAACACGATGCGTTCGCGAAGGCGACGTCGACGCAAGGCGCGGCCATCGGACGGTTGGGCTCGGTCGTCCATGCGGTGTTCACGGCGGCGGTGGTCGTCGCCGTGGCGGTCGCCGCGACGGGCGGGATGTCACCGGCGCATTTGGCGCCGATGCTCATTGTGGTCGTCCAGTTCACCGGACCGATCACCACGGCGGGAGCGTTGTCCGGCGGTTTCGGCGCGGGCCGCAACACGTTGGCTGCGCTGCGTGACCTGCGGGCGATCCCCGCCCTTCCCGAGCCTGCCGCACCGGAGCTGCCCGACGGGCATGACGTGGAGTTCCGCGGCGTGAGCTTCGGGTACGGGGATAAGAAGGTTCTCGACGGCGTCAGCTTCCGTGCACCTCAGGGAGCACTGGTTGCCGTAGTGGGACCGTCGGGGGCGGGCAAGACGACGGTCATGCGGCTGCTGTCGCGTTTTCATGATCCGGACTCGGGGGAGATCCTCATTGGCGGGGTGCCCTTGCCTCGGATCGGCACCGACGGCGTAAACTCGCTGGTGACCCCGGTGTTCCAGGAGACGTTCCTCTTCGACGCGTCCGTGCGGGACAACGTGGTCTTCGCCGACCCCGGATTCGGTTCCAGGCCCGGCGACGGAGACCGCTTGCGCGAGGCCGCCCGGCGATCCGGGGTGGACCGCATCGTGGAGCTGCTGCCTTCCGGGTGGGATAACCCGGTGGGGGAGGAGGGGACGCTGCTGTCGGGAGGCGAGCGGCAGCGCGTCGCCATCGCCCGGGCGCTTCTGAAGGATTCCCCGGTGGTGCTTTTCGACGAGCCAACGTCCTCGCTGGATGCGGCCACTGAGCGGGCGATTGTCGGCACGATGGAAGCGTTGCGCGGCGATCACACCGTGATCGTCGTCGCCCATCGCCTGCACACCGTCCGCGATGCCGACCTCATCGTCGTGCTTTCGGAGGACGGGACGGTCGCAGAACGGGGCACGCACGATGAATTGCTGGCGAAGGGCGGCCGCTACGCCGAGTCGTGGACGTGCCGGACGGGAGGCTCCCCGGGCGCCTGATCCTCGTCCGTCGAGGACTATCGCTCCGGTCCGGTACCGGTGCAGTGGTCCCGCCACGCCGTCCCGGTCAGCGGGTCCTCGACGATGCCCTGGGCGACAGGGGCGTAATTGAAGCCGTAGTGCTCGGTGCGGTGGGCGGGGCACACGTCTTGGACGGTGATGTTGGTGACGCCGGGTTCCCGCACGAAGGAGTTTTAGTGGGGGAGCACGGCATTGTCGTGCCGCGTGCCCAGGAAGGTGTACCGCACGCTCGGTCGAGTGATGTCGCCGATGGTCAGCTCATTCAGCAGCATGGAACCGGAGATCTGCTGTTCCCAGGCAAGCGCGTTCGTTTTGCCGGCGTTTCGGGAGTATCCGTGGCGCATCTCGGGGTGGACGTCAAAGCGATCGGCTGCGCTGTGCTCCCGGGGCCCGTGGTTCGAGGCACCGGTACCGATGAGCTGTTCGACGACCCGGTCCCGGGAATGAGGATGACGGGCAATTCACCGTCCCGGGGCGGCACCGGAAGTCGTTGGCGCCGGGGGCACCAGACCGGGCTTGGCCATGGACAGGGCCCGGGCGGCCGCGGGTGAGGTTTGCCGGCGGCCGGGCCACCGGTCGGGAAACCGCCGTCCGACAGCGACGAGGGGATTCTCGTCACCTCGTCGGGGGGGTGTTCCTATATAGGTTGTGAACTCCACGGGTGGGCTTGGGGCCTGACCCCCGGAGAGTAGACACGTCGGGGGGTCAGGCCCATCCTTGGTTCCTCATTGGGGCATGTGATGGCGGGGATTTCTCTGAAGGTTTCGTTTTCCCTTGCTGGCGTTCTTTTTGCAGCATTTCTTGTTTGTGCCGGCGTTTATCTCACTTGGGGAGCAGTTGGGAAGAGGTTCGCTAAAGTCGACTCTTTGAGCTGACTGAAATAGGAAGAAAGACACTCTGATCATGTGTTGCTATGAGGAGTATCCTTCTTATTGTACAGAGTTAATAGTTGTCAGTTAGCGAAAAATTAGTCAGTATTGTTCTCTACTTTCTCAATCTCCCTCCGATTCGACACTCTCTTGAGCCTCTGACAATTGCGACCACGAGTTCGTGACCATCGAGGTCGATTTCCTTTTGGCGCCGCACGAAGTCGGCAAGGACATCAAGATTTGGGATATCGCTACGGCAGAAACCGTAGAGGAGACCCGTGAACTGGCCGATGACCTCGGCGCCCGCGTGCTCTACATGCTCAACCGCCTGGGTATCGAGCCCATCTCGGAGGATGCTGCCCTCACGGCTTAACTCGCTTTTCGGTTCGCCTCCTGCCGTTTCGCCGCGTGGGAACTCAGCGCAGCAGTTCTTAAGCACTAATCTTGGTTTCTGAATACTGTCGAAACCTGTGTGGAGAACCGAAAATATCGTGACTGCCAACAAATCTGCTGCGTACGAACCCGTACAGCGCATCCTGCTGCCCAAGCGTGGCGAGCCGGTCGACGTCCGCATGCTCTACCTCATCGAGTCCGAGCAGAACCGCGAGCGCCTCAGCTGGAGCGGCCGCACCTCCGTGACCATCCCAGCCGGCGAGGAGGCCTCCTTCGAGACCTACTTCAACGCCTTCCCAGCCGCCTACTGGCGCCGCTGGTCCCAACTGAAGTCCATCGTGCTGGTGATGGACGTCGAGGGCGAGGCCAACATTTCCCTCTACCGTTCCAAGCAGGACGGCCAGCGCATCGCCGTGGCTAACCACGTGGTGACCACCGGCCACCACGAGTTTGAGCTGCCCCTGAAGAACTTCGAGGACGGCGGCCTGCTGTGGTTCGACGCCTCCGCCGTCAAGGACACCGTGCTTGCCGACGCCTCCTGGTGCGCCCCTCACGCCCCGAACCCGCAGCTCCTGCCGGACGGCAGCGAGTACCCGGCGCAGGAGAAGCGTGTTGCCGTGGGTATTCCGACTTTCAACCGCCCCACCGACGCCGTCGCGGCACTGCAGGCGCTGGCGGAGGACCCGGTGGTGGACGGCATCATCGACTACGTCCTCATGCCGGACCAGGGCAACCAGCACCCGGCGGACGAGCCGGGCTATGACGAGGCCGTGGCGCACTTCGGTGAGCGCTTCCGCGAGTTCCGCCAGGGCAACCTGGGCGGCTCGGGCGGCTACTCCCGCATCATGTTCGAGGCGCTGGAGAATACAGACTCGCCGTACATCCTTTACATGGACGATGACATCGCCATCGAGCCGGATTCCATCCTCCGTGCGGTCCAAGCAGCACGTTACGCAGCCAAGCCCTTCATCGTGGGCGGACAGATGCTCAACCTGCAGGAGCGCTCCCAGCTGCGTACCACCGGCGAGCGCGTCAACCGCGCCGACTTTATGTGGGGTGCGGCCGAGCACGCCGTCTACGACCACGACTTTGCCAAGTACCCGCTGCGCGCCATCGGTGACGCCCAGTCCCACCTCGACCCGAAGAAGTACGACTCCCGCGCGCTGCACCGCCGCGTCGACGTGGAATACAACGGCTGGTGGATGTGCCTCTTCCCGCGCGTCGTCGCGGAGAGCATCGGGCAGCCGCTGCCGCTGTTTATCAAGTGGGACGACACCGAGTACTCCCTGCGCGCCGCCGCCCACGGTTTCCCTACGGTGACCTGGCCGGGCGCTGCCATCTGGCACATGGCGTGGGCGGATAAGGACGATGCCATTGACTGGCAGGCCTACTTCCACCTGCGTAACCGCCTCATCGTGGCGGCGCTCTACCACGATGGCGATGCGCGCGGGATTACCAAATCCATCTTCAAGTCCACCCTCAAGCACACCATGTGCATGGAGTACTCCACCATGGCCATCCAGCTGGAGGCCATGAAGGACTTCCTGGCCGGCCCGGATCAGCTCTTCGACATCCTGGAGTCCTCGCTGCCGCGCATCGCCGCAATCCGTAAGGAATTCCCGGATGCTGTCATTATCGATTCGGCGGACCAACTACCCGCGCCCACCGGCGCGCCGGGCGTGCCGACCCGCAATGTCGGCGGCCGCCTGGGCAAGATCAAGAAGATCCCGTGGCTCATCAAGTCCGCCAAGCACCTGGTCACCAAGGAAGACCCGGCACACCATGAAGCGCCGCAGCTCAACCTCACCCCGGAGGAGGCCCGCTGGTTCACGCTCTCCCGCGTCGATTCCGCCACCGTCTCTACCGCGGGTGGCACCGGCGTGGCCTTCCGCAAGCGCGACCGCGAGCTGGCCCTCGAGCTGGTGAAGTCCACCCGCGAGCTGCTCAAGGAAATCGAGGATAACTTCGATGACCTGCGCGCCGAGTACCGCGCGGCCCTGCCGGCGCTGACCTCCCGCGAGTCCTGGCGAAAGGTCTTCGATGCCCAATAAGCTTTCTGTCGCCGAATCCCACGTCCTTGAAAAGATTCAGGACGCGGCCTTTGATGCCCCCGGCGTTCTGCCCACCGCGCGGGGTTTAAGCCACTTCGGCGAGCACGCCCTAGGGTGGCTGGCGCTCTCCGGCTTAGGTGTCGCCGTGAATTACCAGAATCCGGCGCGTCGCCGCCAGTGGCTAGCCGTCGGTGCGGGTGCTTTCACGGCGCACGCGGCCAGCGTTGTGATCAAGCGCATTGTGCGCCGCAAGCGCCCGGACTATGACTACGTCAAAGTCGGCGTGAAAACCCCGTCTAAGCTGTCTTTTCCGTCGTCCCACGCGACGTCGACAAGCGCGTTCCTCGTGGGTGCAGCGCACGTTCTAGGAACCCCGGCACCGCTCGTTGGTGTGCCGGTCATGATGGCCTCGCGTATGGTGCTCGGGGTACATTACCCATCCGATACGGCGATCGGTGCCCTGCTGGGAGCCGCCACCGCGGAAGCATGTCACCGCTATGAAAGGAAGACCGCATGAGCGAACGACCCAACCGCGTCGACGACGGCGAACAGAGAGTCTTCCACTCTGAGCCGCACACCTCCGGCATCGATACCGGCCGCAAGCGCAAGCCGCCGAAGAACCTCGCCGATGGCATGGTGAAGGCCCTGCGCCCCAAGCAGTGGGTCAAGAACGTTTTGGTCTTGGCCGCTCCTGCGGCTGCGGGCGCGGAGTCGCTGTTTCACACGCGCGTGCTTCTCGACGTCCTCCTCGCCTTCATCGTCTTCTGCATGGGCGCGTCCTCCATCTACCTCATCAACGATGCCCGCGATGTAGAGGCTGACCGCGCGCACCCGACGAAACGCTTCCGCCCAATCGCGGCCGGCGTGCTTCCGGTGGGCCTGGCCTATGTCATGGCGGCAGTGCTCATCATCGGTTCGATTGGCCTGTCCTTCCTGGCCACGGCGGGCCTGGAGCTCGCCATCGTCATGGCCATTTACATTGGCCTGCAGCTGGGCTACTGCTTCGGGTGGAAGCACATGCCGGTGATCGATATCGCCTTGGTGTCCTCCGGCTTCATGTTGCGTACCATGGCCGGCGGTGTGGCCGCGGGCATCGTGCTGTCGCAATGGTTCCTGCTGGTTGCCGCGTTCGGCTCCCTATTCATGGCCTCGGGCAAGCGCTACTCGGAGATCCTTCTAGCGCAGCGCACGGGCGCCAAGATCCGCAAATCCCTGGAGGGCTATACGCCTACCTACCTGCGCTTCGTGTGGACCCTAGCGGCCACCGCAGTTGTCATGTCCTACTCCCTGTGGGGATTCCAGCTCTCCAACGAGTCTGATGGCCCGGCCAGCGTGTGGTACCAAATCTCCATGGTGCCGTTTACCATCGCGATTCTGCGCTATGCCGCCGACGTGGACCGCGGCAACGGCGGTGCCCCGGACGAGATTGCCTTGGAGGACCGCGTCCTCCAGATCCTGGCCCTGCTGTGGCTGGCCTGCATCGCCATGGCTGTTTACATCATGCCGGTAATGGTGGGCTAGCCAGCGCCGATCGGGAACAGGGCAAGGCAAGTGCTAAACTCTCTCCTCATGCGAAAATCCGAATCACGTACCGCGGCGGCGCTCAGCGCGTTGGCCTCGGTCATCGTGATCGGAGTTTTCTCGTTGTGGGGTGGCTTCGCGCGCCGCTGGATTTCCGATGACGGCCTCATCGTCCTGCGTACCGTGCGCAACCTGGAGGAGGGCAACGGCCCCGTTTTCAACGTGGGTGAGCGCGTGGAGGCCAATACCTCGACGCTATGGCAGTACCTTATCCTGCTTGCCCGCTGGGTCACGAACGCCCCGCTGGAGTCCATCGCCGTCAACCTGGGATTGTTTCTGGCGGTCGCGGCCATGATGTTGGGGGCGTGGGCCACAGCCCGGGCCTTCTTCCGCTCGGGCCAGTTTTCTGCACCACTCGTGGCTCCCGCCGGCGCGCTGGTCTACCTCGCACTGCCTCCGGCCCGTGATTTCTTCACCTCCGGGCTGGAATGGGGACTGTCCATCTTCTACCTCGCCGCCCTCTGGGCGCTGCTGCAGCACTGGGCGCAATCCCGCACGAATACTAGTGCTTATTGGCTCGCGCTGTGGGCTGGTTTGGCCTGGCTCGTGCGCCCGGAGTTCGCGCTTTACGGCGGCCTTGCCGGCCTCCTGCTTTTGGCAGCGCACCGCAACTGGAAAGCCTGGCTCTGCATCCTCGGCGCGGCCCTGCCCATCCCCGCGGGTTACCAGTTCTTCCGCATGGGCTATTACGGCCTATTGACGCCGCACACGGCGGTGGCAAAGTCGGCGTCGTCAAGCGCGTGGGGCAGCGGCCTGAACTACCTGCAGGATTTTATAGGGCCTTATGCCCTGTACCTGCCCGTTCTCGTGCTGGCGGGTGCGGCGCTGTGGACCTTCCGCGCCCAGCTGCGCCCGGCAGCCCTGCGCAGTTCCACCACCGTGACCTACCTGATGGTCGGGGCCGCGGCGGTGCACGTGCTGTACGTGCTGCGCGTCGGCGGTGACTTCATGCATGGCCGCATGCTGCTGCTGCCGCTCTTCGCTGCGCTCCTCCCGGTTTTCGTGCTGCCGCTAAAGGAGCTGGTGTCCGCGCTTGCAGCAGTCTTCTGTGCGGTGTGGGCTGTCGTCATCGTGCTGCGCGGGCACCCGATGGACTGGGAGGCTTATGAGCAACCGCTGTCTATCGTGGACGAACGTGATTTCTGGACTTATGCCACCAACCGTGAGGCGGGCTACCCGCCGCGCTCGGCCAAAGACTACCTGGGGATGAAGTTCATGCGCGGCTACGAAGAGGCCGGCGAGAAACTGGTGGACGGAGATGCCCTGGCCACGATCTATGTGGAAGATGAGGAGAAGGACCTTCTCAATTGGCTCACCGTTCCGCGCGAGCCGGGTATGGATGAGCCGCCGACGGTGTATCTGGTGAACTTGGGCATGACGTCGATGAACGCGCCGCTCAATGTCCGAGTTCTCGACACTATCGGCTTGGCCACCCCGCTGGCGGCGCGCATGCCCCGTGAGGAAGGCGGGCGCGTGGGCCACGACAAGCACCTCGACGTGGAGTGGCAGGCTGCGCAGACGGGCGCGGACATCGAGTACCTCCCGCCGTGGTATGACAAGGACAAGACCCGCCAGGCGCGAGCGGCGCTGGCGACGCCAGAGGTGCAGGAGCTCATCGCTTCCTACAGCGAGCCCCTAACGCGGGAGCGCTTCCTCAAAAACCTGACCTTCTCACTGACCTCGGGCCGCACCCTCATGCTCTCCGATGAGCCCAGCGATTATCCTGTCCATTAGCTTGGTGTGAGCTGGGGAGCACCCCCATGGGTAGGCGAAAATTGCCAGGGTGCGTTACGCTACGAAAGATTCCTGTTATTGATCTGTAACTATCGCTGGCGTGTTGGCGATGTACTAGTGGCAGTAAAAACGTTAAGGAGAAACATGAGTTCACTAAGCTCCGGCCTGCGGACTCGGGTCCTCTCAGTGGTGGCAGCCATCGCTGTGGCTCTGGGCCTGGTCGTGACCGCGGGTACGCAAGAAGCATCCGCCGCTCACCGTGACTGGCTGCGTGGCGACGCCACCGGCGCCTGCGAATGGGATCGCGTCGGTTACTGGGTACAGCGCTGCGACGTGTGGTCCCAGGCCATGGGCCGCAACATCCCAGTGCAGATCCAGCCCGCTAAGAACGGCGGCAATGCGGGTCTTTACCTGCTCGATGGCCTGCGCGCTACCGATTTCACCAACGCATGGGTCAATGACGTCAACGCTGCGCGCAGTTATGTAGACCACAACATCACCCTGGTGATGCCGGTGGGCGGCGCGGGCTCCTTCTACGCGGACTGGAACGGTCCGGCTACCTACGATCTGGTCAAGCCGGTCAACTACCAGTGGGAGACCTTCCTGACGCAGGAGCTTCCGGCCTACCTTGAGGGCAACTTCGGCGTGGCCCGCAACAATAACTCCATCGCTGGCCTGTCCATGGGTGCTACCGCTGCGATTACCCTCGCGGGCAAGCACCCAGAGCAGTTCCGTCAGGCGCTGTCCTACTCCGGCTACCTCACCACGACCTTGCCGGGTGCCCAGACCTTCATGCGCCTGGCGCTTCTCGACGCCGGCGGCTTCAACATCAACGCCATGTACGGGTCCATCATCAACCCGAAGCGTTTCAGCAATGACCCCTTCAACCTGATCCCGGATTTGGCTGCGAACGGAACGGATGTCTACGTCTCCGCCGCCTCCGGCATCCCGGGGCCGCTGGATCAGCAGCGCTACCGTCCGGAACACATCGCGGCCGGCGTGGCGCTGGAGGGCTTTGCCAACGGCACCACCCGCCTGTGGGAGTTGAAGGCTCGCGCCATGGGTGTTCGCTTGCAGACGAATTACCCGGCCCAGGGCCTGCACAACTGGGAGCAGTTCGGCTACCAACTCGAGCGCTCCAAGCCGCAGGTGCTTAACGTTATGAACGCCTGGTAAGTACTTACTGTCTCGCCGCCGTGCTTAAGAGCACGGCGGCTTTTTCATTGGTTCGCTGGGCGTGTCCCCCTACCGAAAGTCTCAAGTTAAACTTAAACTTGAGAACACATTAGACCGCTCACCACGCGTGCGGCGGCGAGTTCCGCAGGAGGGGAACCTGCGGAGCCCGCTCGCGGCACCGCGTGCCCTCATCTCGATTTACCCCTACAAGGACTCTTCAATGCCGAACACTGCGTCAACTCAGCCCCGCCGGTCCGCCAAGGCGTCCGGCCTGCGTTCCCCGTCCGCAGCCCGCAAGGGCCTGACCATCGCCGCACTGCCCACCGCCGTGGCAGTGGGCTTTGCGCTGCTGCCAATCGCCAACGCGCAGTCGTCCAGCTCCTCCACCGAGGGCATTACTGATCTCCTAGGCAGCTCCAACCTTTCCGATTCCTTCGCTCCCTCTAATCCGCCGCAGCGTACCCCGGTAGATACCGAATACCCGGAGATTGAGGGCCTGCCGGAGGGCGTATCTGTTTCCCGCGTTGAGTACCTGACCAACCGCCACCTCATGGTCTACATCAAGTCCGCTGCCATGCCGGACAAGGAGCAGGTCGTACAGATCCAGCTCGCGCGTGACTGGTACTCCAGCCCGGACAAGACCTTCCCGGAGGTCTGGGCGCTGGACGGCCTGCGTGCCCGCGATGACGAGTCCGGCTGGACTATCGAGACCAACATCCTGTCCCAGTACGCCGACCGCAACGTCAACCTCATCATGCCGGTGGGCGGTGAGTCCTCCTTCTACTCTGACTGGCAGAAGGAGGACAACGGCACGCACTACATGTGGGAGACCTTCCTGATGCGGGAGCTTATCCCGATTCTGGAGAAGGGCTACCGTTCCAACGGCAAGCGCGCCGTTACCGGTATCTCCATGGGTGGTACCGCCGCCATGAACCTAGCTGAGCGGAACCCGTGGGCCTTCAAGTACGTTGGCTCCTTCTCGGGCTACCTCGATACCACCACCACGGGTATGCCGGAGGCTATTACCGCTGCCCAGGCTGATGCTGGCGGATTCACCTCCACCAACATGTGGGGTGACCTCTACTCCCAGGATTGGATTGACCACGATCCGAAGCTGGGCATCGAGAACCTCAAGGACATGAAGGTCTATGTCTCCGCTGGCAACGGCAAGGATGACTACGGCCAGCTCGGTTCGGTGGCCAAGGGCAAGGCCAACATGGCCGGCGTGGGTCTAGAGGCAATCTCGCGCATGTCCACCCAGACCTTCGTTGACTACGCCAAGCGCGCCGGTGTCGAGCCGGTCGTGAAGTTCCGCCCGACCGGCGTTCACAGCTGGGAGTACTGGCAGTTCGAGATGACCGAGGCCTGGCCTTACATCGCTGATTCCCTCGGCCTGGACAAGAGTGACCGCGGCGCTGACTGCACCCCGATCGGCGCTATTGCAGAGGCTACCAAGTCCGGCATTATCGGTGACTGCGTGAACAACGAGTATGACGTTGCCGATCGCGGCAAGGCCCAGGACTTCCAGGCCGGTACCGCTTACTGGTCCCCGGAGACCGGTGCCCACGCCGTCATTGGCCGCATTGGTGCGCGCTACTCCGAGCTCGGTGGCCCGACCTCTTGGCTGGGCTTCCCGAAGACCGGCGAGGAAAAGACCCCGGACGGCCGCGGCCGCTACGTCCACTTCGAGCACGGTTCCATCTACTGGACCCCGGAGACCGGCGCTTGGCCCATCTCGAAGGACCTCTTCGATGCCTGGGGCAAGAACGGCTTTGAGGGCGGCGACCTCAAGTACCCGGTGTCCGAGCCGCGCAAGGTTGGCGAGGGCGAGGTCCAGGACTTCGAGAACGGCGTGCTGACCCGCAACCCAGATGGCTCCACCCACATCGTGCACGGTGCCATCGGCGCGAAATACAAGGAGCTGAAGGCTGCCGAGTCCGAGCTGGGCTACCCGGTGGGCGAGGAGACGGCCGTCAACGGCGGCTTCTTCCAGGAATTCGAACACGGCAACATCTACTGGTCCATGGATTCCGGCGCGCACTACATCCTCAAGGGCAAGATTTTTGATGAGTGGGGCAAGCACGGCTGGGAGCAGGGTGAGTTTGGCTGGCCCACCAAGGACTACGCCTCCATTCCGGCAGGCGGACTGACTCAGTCCTTCCAGCACGGCGTCATTCGTGAGGTCATGGGCCAGGTCCAGGCGGATAAGAAGTAGGGACTGTCATGCGTCTTTTCTCTGCCCGACCCACCGCAGCAGCTGGTGCGGCGGTGCTGCTTGCGGCCGGCACCTTGCTGAGCGCTTGCGGTTCCGCCACCGTCGACGAGGGTGATGCCACCGAAACCTCCGTGGCTCCGCTGGAGCGCTCCTCGGTGGCGAGTGGTGAATCGTCGGCAAGCAAGGCATCCGAAAGCTCTGCATCCGCCTCGGCCGAGCGAACGCCAGGCGAGGAGCCGGAAGACCGTGGTGCGCGCGAGATCTCCGAAATCCCAACGCCCGCGCCCGCGCAAGGCCCGGACCAGGACTTCCTGGCTGCAGTGGCTGAGAAAGGTGTGAACATCGACGGCGTAGAAGACCAACTGGTGGGGGCTGCGCAAGCTTCCTGCCAGGGCGATGCCGTCACCGTGCCGGCTGTGGCCGGGCAGCTCATCGAGCAGGGTCGCACGGAACTCAGCCACGAGGACGTCGTCCAGCTCATCACCGAGCAGGGCAACAAGCTCTGCGCTCAGTAATGTGGCAGGGATTTTCCAGCCAATCCCGCGCCTTGTCAAGGTAGAAATTTCTTCATGCGTAAAACACTCACCGTCCTTGCCGTCGTTGTTCTCCTAGCCGTGATTGGCGGGGGAGCGGTCCACTTTCTCAATAGCAATGAGGAAGGAGAGCAAGGGAACCTGGCGGAGCCCGCCCCCTCCCAGGAGGAGGGGGACGCGAGCCCCGAGCAACCGGACTGGTGCCCGCGCGTGGAGTTTATCTCCGCTCCGGGAACGTGGGAATCCGCTGCGGACGATGATCCCATTAACCCAGGCGCGAACCCGAACTCCTTCATGCTGTCGATTACGAATCCTCTGAAGGAGGCCTACGTCCCCGAGGACGTCAAGGTGTGGACGCTGCCGTACACCGCGCAGTTTAAGAACATCAACGCGCAGCACGAGATGAGCTACGACGATTCCCGCAACGAGGGAACCTCGCGCCTAGAGGGCGAGTTGACCTACATGCACGAGACCTGCCCGAACACGAAATTCATCCTGAGCGGGTTTTCGCAGGGAGCGGTCATCGCGGGTGATGTGGCGGACCGGATTGGCGGCGGTAACGGTCCCGTGCCCGCAGAAAGCGTGGCGGGCGTAGCTCTCATTGCGGATGGGCGGCGCCAGGATGGCGTGGGCATTAACCCGGGCGCGCACGTCGGCGGTGTGGGCGCGGAGATTGCCCTGCAGCCGGTCTCGACGTTGATTCAGGGTATCGTCCCGGGTGCCACGATGCGCGGTGAGCGCGCCAATGGCTTCGGGGCGCTGGCGGACCGCACCTTCCAAATCTGTGCGCCGAATGACTCGATTTGTGATGCCCCGCTGGATGTCAGCAACGGGCTCGAACGCGCGCGTGATCTCATCGACGCCAACGGTGTTCATGCACTGTATGCCTACAATCCGGACGTCATCGAAGGCACCACGGCCAATCAGTGGGTCACGCAGTGGGCGAAGGACACCATCGACGCGCAGTAGTGCTTGGCGACGCCCCCGCACCCCACCTCCACCGCGTGCCATGTAACGCTCGGCACATCTCTTCTGATATTTTCAATGTCAAAAGTACGTGAAGTAGGGGTGCGTGCCCCTCTCAACCCTACGAAGGAGCTTTCCCACATGGACCTGAAAGCCTTGATCGGCCAGTTCTTCGACGAGAAGGGCAACATTGCCCTACCGCCTCACCTCACATTGGCGGGGCTCGCTGAACACGTCTATGCCGCGGAGCAGCAGGCGGGAATCCCGGATCGCCCGGTCATGCGCCAGTGGGTCTATACCGATAACCCGGAGGGCACCCCTCGTGATATCACCCGCTCCCAGGTCAATACCCGCATCAAGGCGGTGGCAGCGCGCCTGCAGCAGGTGGGCAAGATGGGGGATCGCGTGGCCATCCTGGCGGGCAACTCTCCCGAGTACATTTTCGGTTTCTTGGGCGCGATGTACGCGGGTATGACGCCGCTTCCGCTCTACGATCCGAACGAGCCTGGCCACACTGATCACCTGCGGGCAGTCTTCGGCGATGCCAACCCGTCGATCGTCCTGACCAACAACATTTCAGCTGCGGCTAACCGAGCTTATTTCGCGGACCGCCCGGCGTCTGAGCGCCCGCGCATCATTTCCATCGACTCCCTGCCGGATTCGCTGGCGCAGAGCTGGGTGAACCCGCTGGAGACCGAGGAGGGCAAGGCGGCCCTGGCCGCGTTGCAGACCGCGCCGGTGGACCACCCGGCCTTCCTGCAGTACACCTCCGGCTCCACCCGCACCCCGGCGGGCGTGCTGCTGACCAACCGCAACATCATGACCAACGTGCTGCAGATCTTCACCGCGGTGCAGATCAAGCTGCCGGCGCGCGTGGTGTCCTGGCTGCCGATGCACCACGATATGGGCATCATCCTGGCAACCTTCGTGACTATCTTGGGCCTCAACCTGGAAATCATGACGCCGCGTGACTTCGTACAGCAGCCCAAGCGCTGGATTGACCAGCTCAAGCGCCAGCCCATCGATGAGCAGCTGCAGGGGACCTATGCCGTGGTTCCCAATTTCGCCCTCGAGCTCGCCGCGCGCTACGGCGCGCCGGCAGAAGGTGAAACGCTGGACTTCAGCAATGTCGATGGCATCGTGATCGGATCGGAGCCGGTCACGGAGTCCGCAGTGAATTCCTTCTGGGAGACCTTCGGCAAGGAAGAGTTTGGCCTGCGCCGCGATGCCCTGCGCCCGTCCTATGGCATGGCGGAGGCCTCGTTGATTGTCACCACGCCGCAGACCCTGGAGCGCCCGCTCATTTCCCACTTCGACCGCGAGCGCTTGGCTCAGGGTGAGGCGGTCATCGTGGAGAAGTCCGCGGACTCCGTGGCCTATGCCTCCTGTGGCCAGAGCGTGGTGGCCCAGCACCTGACCATTGTGGACCCGGAGACCAAGGCCGAGCTGCCGGATGGCCGCGTGGGCGAAATCTGGCTCCACGGTGACAACCGCGCCGCCGGATACCTGGACCGTGCGGAGGAAACCACCTCGACCTTCCACAACTCGCTGGGGGAGCGCCTGAAAGAGGGATCCCGCGTGCCGAATGCTCCGGAGGATAACAACTGGTTGGCCACCGGTGACCTCGCGGCAATCGTGGATAACCAGCTCTACATCACCGGCCGCCTCAAGGACCTCATTGTGGTGGCTGGCCGCAACCACTACCCGCAGGACATCGAAGGCACCGTGCAGGAGGCCTCGGGCCACGTGCGCGCGGATTCCATCGCGGCCTTCTCCGTGGAGGGTGGCAGCACCGAGGAGCTCGTTCTGCTCATTGAGCGCGCCGACGGTGCCAACCCAGCGGATGACGCCGCCGCGTCCGAGGCAATCCGCTCCGCGGTCTCCGCGCACCACGGCGTGACGCCGGCCGCCATCCAGTGGTTCAACGCTAATGAGATTAAGCGCACCTCCTCGGGCAAGATTGCCCGCCGCGTGGCGAAGAAGAGCTACCTCGCTTCTTAGGCCCTTCCGAAACCACACCTTTTCGACCCCCGTTTCCGCGCAACCGCGGAGCGGGGGTTGCCGCTGCCTGTGGGTATGTCGGTTATGAAACCCAAGTTAACAAAGTGGGATAATCGTCCGATAACCCCTATAGACGCATCGATGTGCGCGCTTTTGTGCTGCGCAAAATCGACCGCACATTTAGTTAGTTTTAGTCCGCGTAAGAAAGCTAGAGATTTATGACCGTTGAAGAGCTTCGTGGCTGGCTGCGCACTTGGGTTGCGCAGACCACCGGCCTGTCGGCAGAGGAAATCACGGACACCAAGCCGCTGGAGAATTTCGGGCTGTCCTCGCGTGACGCAGTGGTCCTTTCCGGCGAGTTAGAGAACCTCCTCGGCATTAAGCTTGAACCCACCGTGGCCTATGAGTATCCCACCATTGCGCAGCTGGCAGAGCGCCTTGTCAACGGCGCATCCGGCGCCCCGGCAGAAAGCGCGCCGCGTGGGGCTTCGCCGCGTTCTGCTTCCCTCGCGGGCGGGGACATCGCCGTCATCGGCTACGCCGGCCGTTTCCCGGGAGCCAAGAACGTCGACGAGTTCTGGACCATGCTCGTCGAGGGCCGCGCTGGTACCGGCCCGTTGCCCGTCGGACGCTGGTCGGAGTACTCCTCCGACCCAATTACCAGCGAGAAGATGGAGCAGCAAAACACCGACGGCGGCTACATCGAGGACATCGCCTCCTTCGACGCCGAGTTCTTTGGCCTCTCCCCGCTGGAGGCGGCCAACATGGACCCGCAGCAGCGCATTCTCCTGGAGGTGGCGTGGGAGGCTCTCGAAGACGCCGGTCTGCCCGCCAACCAGCTGCGCGGCACCGCCACCGGTGTCTACATGGGCTCCACCAACAATGACTACGGCATGCTGATTACCGCCGACCCGGCGGAGATGCATCCCTATGCCATGACGGGTACGTCCTCGGCGATCATCGCCAACCGTCTCTCCTACGCCTTCGACCTGCGCGGGCCTTCCCTCAACGTGGATACCGCGTGCTCCGCCTCACTCGTGGCGGTCAACCAGGCGGTGAAGGATCTGCGTGTGGGCGCGGCCGATACGGCTCTCGCCGGCGGCGTGAACATCCTGGCCTCGCCGCACGCCTCCATCGGCTTTAGTGAGCTGGGTGTCACCTCGCCCACCAGCGCTATCCACGCTTTCTCCGATGATGCGGATGGCATCGTCCGTGCGGACGCCGCCGGCGTTCTCGTGCTCAAGCGCTTGGAGGACGCCGAGCGCGACGGCGACACCATCCACGCCGTCATCAAGGGCTCCGCGGTCAACTCCGACGGCCACTCCAACGGTCTGACCGCCCCGAACCCGGAAGCGCAGGTTGATGTTCTCGAGCGCGCCTACGCTGATGCCGGCATCCGCCCGCAGGACGTGGACTACGTCGAGGCCCACGGCACCGGCACCATCCTCGGTGACCCCATCGAGGCCACCGCGCTGGGCCGCGTGCTGGGCCCAGGCCGCCAGGCTGCCAACCCGACCCTGCTGGGCTCCGCTAAGACCAATATCGGCCACTCCGAGTCCGCCGCCGGCGTGGTGGGCCTCATCAAGGTCATCGAAGGAATGCGTCACGGCGTCATCCCGCCGAATATCAACTACGCGGGACCCAACCGCTACATCGATTTCGACGCCGAGCACCTCGAGGTGGTCGAGGACCCGCGCGAGTGGCCCGAGTACTCCGGCCAGAAGGTCGCGGGTGTCTCCGGCTTCGGTTTCGGCGGCACCAATGCGCACGTCGTTCTTACGGACTACCGCGGGCTGACCCACCAGGACGCCCCGCAGGTCGCCATCGGCGAAGGCCACCCGGTGGCCCTGCCCGTTTCCGGCCTGCTGCCATCCCGCCGCGCCGCAGCGGCTTCTGACTTGGCGGACTATATCGAGGCAGAGAACCCGAACCTGCTTTCCCTGGCCCGTACCCTTGCGCGCCGCAACCATGGGCGCTCGCGTGCGGTAGTGGTGGCGTCGTCAAGCGAGGAGGCCGTCAAGCGCCTGCGCCAGGTCGCCGAGGGGACCGTCTCCGTCGGCATCGCCGCCGCGGATTCTCCCTCCGTCCACGGCCCCGTCTTCATGTACTCCGGCTTTGGCTCCCAGCACCGCAAGATGGCCAAGGACATGATTGAGATCTCGCCGCTGTTCAAGGAGCGCCTGGAGGAGCTCGACGCCATCGTGCAGCGCGAATCCGGCTGGTCCATCCTGGAGCTGGTGCACGACGACGCCCAGACCTACAACACAGAAACCGCGCAGGTGGCCATCACCGCCATCCAGATTGCGCTGACGGATCTGCTTGGTACCTTCGGCGTGCGCCCGGCCGGTGTTATCGGCATGTCCATGGGTGAAATCGGCGCGGCTTATGCTGCGGGCGGCATCACGGCAGCCGACGCCATGCTCATCGCCTGCCACCGCGCGCGCCTGATGGGTGAGGGCGAGGCTTCGCTTCCCGACGATCAGCAGGGCGCCATGGCCGTCGTCGAGCTCTCCGCCGAGGAGATCGACGCCCTGCCGGGTTCCATCGAGCCCGCCGTGTACACCGGCCCTGGCATGACCACCGTCGGTGGCCCGCGCGAAGAGGTCCTCGCGCTGGTGGAGCGCCTCGAAGGCGAGGGCAAGTTCGCCCGCGCGCTCAACGTCAAGGGCGCGGGCCACACCTCCGCCGTCGATCCGCTGTTGGGTGAGCTCTATGCGGAAATCGCTGGCATCGAGACCCGCCCGCTGCACACGACGCTCTTCTCCTCCGTGGACCGCAGCAAGGTCTACCGCCCCGGTACGGTCCTGCACGATGAGAACTACTGGATCCGCATGACCCGCAAGCCCGTCTACCTGCAAGAGGCGGCGGAGGCGGCGTTCGCAGCCGGCCACATGCAGATCGTCGAGATTTCCCCGAATCCGATTGCGCTCATGGGTCTGATGTCCACTGCCTTTGCCGCGGGCAAGGCGGATGCGCAGCTGCTCTACAGCCTGAAGCGCAAGGTGGACCCCACCGAGTCGCTGTTGGATCTGCTGGGCAAGCTCTACGTCGCGGGAACGCCGGTGGATTACACCAAGGTCTTTGGCTCCGGCGCGCTTGTCGACGCCCCCCATACCCACTTCCGCCGCCAACGTTTCTGGACCAATGCTCGCCCTTCTTCTGGTGTGTCCGGTCTGCCGGGTGCGCGCGTGAGCCTGCCGGAAGGCGCAGTGGCCTTCTCCACGAATGCTGACCAGGCGCCGAGCGCGCTGGCCATCCTGGAGGCAGCCGCCGAGGCCGTCACCCCGGGCGCGCACATCGCGGCGAGCGAGGAGCACCTCGACCTGCCCGCGAAGGGCGAGGTCACCACGATTGTCCGCCGCACGCTGGGCGGACTGTCGGTGGCGGTGCACTACGTGGATGGAGCGACTACCAAGCTCGTTGCGGAAGGTTTTGCCTCGACCCTCAACCTAGCCGAACCCGCTGCGGCCCCGGAGCCGAGCCTGCCTCAGGCCGTGACCGCGCCGCAGTTTGCTGACCCCGACGTGGGCGTCGACGCCGTGCGTTGGGACCCAGCGAAGGAGAGCGTGGAGGAGCGCCTGGCGCTCATCGTGTCGGAGTCCATGGGCTACGACGTCTCCGATCTCCCGCGCGAGCTGCCGCTTATTGACCTGGGCCTGGATTCGCTCATGGGCATGCGCATCAAGAACCGCGTGGAGAATGATTTCCAGATTCCGCCGCTGCAGGTGCAGGCGCTTCGCGACGCCTCCCTCGCCGACGTCATCACCATGGTCGAGGAGGCCGTGTCCGAGCAGCCCGGTTCTGCTGCACAGGCACCGGCCGATGCAGCCGCCGACGCACCTTCCGCGCCCGCCGACTCGTCCGCGGTGAGCGCGAAGGACGCTGCGGAATCAGCCGAGGAAGCGACCGCGGGCGTCGGCGTCGCACCGCGCGATGCTTCCGAGCGCATGGTCTTCGGCACCTGGGCCACCTTCACAGGTAAGGCCGCGGCCGGCGTGACGTCCGCGCTGCCACAGGTCAGCGAAGAGGTAGCTGAGAAGATTGCCGAGCGCCTCACCGAGCGCGCCGGCATCGAGGTCACCGCGCAGCAGGTCCACGAGGCCGAAGCGCTGGAGAACCTCGCGGATCTGGTCCGCGAGGGCCTGGAGACTGAGGTCGAGGGCAATATCCGTGTGCTGCGCGAGGCCGATGGCCCCGCCGTCTTCATGTTCCACCCGGCCGGCGGCACCACCGTGGTCTACCAGCCGCTGACCCGTCGTTTGCCGGCTGATGTCGCGGTCTATGGCGTGGAGCGCCTCGAGGGCAGCCTGGAGGATCGCGCCGCCGCCTACATCGAGGACATCCTGCACTACGCGCGCGGCCGCAAGGTCGTGCTCGGCGGCTGGTCCTTCGGCGGCGCGCTGGCCTATGAGGTGGCCTACCAGCTCCAGGAGCGCGCAGCCCGCGGCGAGGATACTGCTGAGGTTGCCTTCATCGCTCTGCTGGATACCACCCAGCCGGCCCACCCGGCCCCGAAGACGCTGGAGGAGACCAAGGCCCGCTGGGGCCGCTACGCAGCCTTTGCCAAGAAGACCTACGGCCTCGACTTCGAGCCGCCCTACGAGATGCTGGAGACCGTGGGTGAAGATGCGCTCATGGCCATGCTCGCGGAATTCCTCAGCTCCACCGACGCCTCCGAGCACGGCCTGTCCGCCGGCGTGCTGGAGCACCAGCGCGCATCCTTCGTGGACAACCAGATTCTGGGCTCGCTGGATATGGGAAGGTGGGCGTCGGTAAGCGTGCCCGTCATCCTCTTCCGCTCCGAGCGCATGCATGACGGCGCCATCGAGCTCGAGCCTGCCTATGCGGAGATTAACCCGGACGGTGGCTGGGGCGTTATCGTGAAGGATCTGGAGATTGTGCAGCTGCCGGGCGACCACCTGGCGGTTCCCGACGAGCCCGCAATCGGTATCGTGGGCAAGCACATGGAGGAATGGATCGAGGAGAAGATTCGGAAGTGACTAGCACCGCTGACAAGCTAGCGGACCTACGCGAGCGCCTCGAACGCGCCCAGGATCCCGGCAGTGAACGCTCCCGGGCGCGCCGCGACGAGGCTGGGCGTTCGACTCCGCGCCAACGCATCGCCGCGCTTCTCGACGAAGGCTCCTTCGTCGAAACCGGCGCCCTGGGCAAGACCCCCGGTGACCCGGATGCGATTTACTCCGACGGCGTGGTCACTGGTCACGGCCGCATCAAAGGCCGCCCGGTGTGTATCTACGCGCACGATAAGACCGTGTATGGCGGTTCCGTGGGCGTGACCTTTGGTAAGAAGGTCACCGACATCATGGATTTGGCCATCAAGATTGGCTGCCCGGTTATCGGTATCCAGGATTCCGGTGGTGCGCGCATCCAGGACGCGGTGACGTCTCTGGCCATGTACTCCGAGATTGCCCGCCGCCAGCTGCCGCTATCTGGCCGTAGCCCGCAGATTTCCATCATGATGGGTAAGTCCGCTGGTGGTGCGGTGTATGCGCCGGTGACCACGGACTTCATCATCGCCGTCGATGGTGAGGCGGAGATGTACGTGACGGGCCCGAACGTGATCAAGGAGGTCACGGGCGAGGAAATTTCCTCCCACGACTTGGGCTCCGCGCGCCAGCAGGAGCTCAACGGCAACGTGTCTGTCGTGGTGCCCTCGGAGGATGAGGCCTTTGACTTGGTCCGCGACCTGCTGGATCATTTGCCTCTGACCTGCTTCGACGAATCCCCGGTCTTCGATGCGCCTTCTGATGAGGAGGTAGCCCAGGACACCGAGCTGGATTCCTTCATGCCGGATGATACGAACGCCGGCTACGACATGATGGACCTGCTCACGCAGCTTGGCGACGATGAGGATCTCATCGAAATTCAGGAAAACTACGCCCCCAACGTCATCACTGCCTTTGGTCGCATTGATGGCAAGGCCGTGGGTTTTGTGGCCAATAACCCGATGCATTCAGCGGGTTGTATCGATGCGGATGCCGCCGATAAGGGCGCGCGCTTTATCCGTATTTGCGATGCCTACAACATCCCGCTGGTCTTTGTGGTGGATACGCCGGGTTACCTGCCGGGCGTGGACCAGGAGAAGGCGGGCTTGATTCACCGCGGCGCGAAGTTCGCGTTTGCGGTGGTGGAGGCCACCGTGCCGAAGGTCTCGCTCATCGTGCGCAAGGCTTATGGCGGCGCGTATGCCGTGATGGGCTCGAAGAACCTGACCGGTGATATCAACCTGGCGTGGCCGACGGCCCAGATCGCCGTGATGGGCTCGGCCGCCGCCGTGGTCATGATTGCGGGCAAGCAGCTCGAGGCCGCCGAGACCCCAGAGCAACGCGCGATGACGAAGAAGATGTTCATGGACTTCTACGACGAGACCATGACCGCACCCTATGTCGCCGCGGAGCGCGGATACCTCGATGGCATGATTAAGCCCTCCGAGTCGCGCTTGGCCCTGCGCCGCGCGCTGCGCCAGCTTGCCGATAAGCAAGAGAAGGACCTGCCCAAGAAGCACACCATCTCCCCGCTCTAGCGTCCTGGGGGTTAACTGCCTCGTGTTAGCTGCTCCCGGGATGCATGTTCACTGGGCGACCTAAGCCTCCGCCGCGCGCCCCAGGCACGGGGCGTAACGTTTGGGACCGTTTCGTACGATAGGCATAAAGTCTAGGAATTCAATCAAAGGAGAACCCCAATGCTTTCTAGCGCCCTTGACCTCGGTGGCGACATCATCAATCTCGTCATCATGCTGCTCAACCAGGCAGGCGTGAACGTTGGCGCCCTGAGCTCGAAGTAAGCCAGCGCTTCTAGCCCCTCCTTGTGGAGGGGCTTTTTAATCCCAGACCGGGCTGGGGATGGGGATTGGTGGAGCGCCGTCGGGAGGCAGCCATGCCATGCGGCCCTCAACTCGGTCGATGCGCCCGCGATATGTGGGTCGGGCGGGGTCATCGTCATTGATGGCGTTGTGATATTTACATAGCGGCACGAGGTTGTCGAGGTTGGTCGGTCCGCCATCCTGCCAGCGCCTTATATGGTGCATCTGGCACTCCGCGGCTGGTCGTGTGCAGCCGAGCCAGGCGCACGTCGGATGCTCTGCACTGAGCAAAAGCCGCTGTTTATCGTTGGCAAAACGGCTCCCGTAATACAGATTCACCGGCCCCTCGACCGGGTGGAAGAGCGAGACAAAGCCTCGCTCGGCAAACTGCGTGCGGAGAAATTCAGCGCCGGTCATGGTGCCGCCGTCAGTTGCTTGCAGAATAATATCGTCGCCCTCACCGCGCACAATCTTGTCCAGCTGCTCTAGTCGCACAATCACGTGCGCATGCAAGGCTGGCTTCGGTGCGCCGCCGCCGGAAAAGACTTCGTGGACGGCCTTCAGCAGGTCGTCGGAGGTGGCCTTAAGCGTGCCCACCAGATTGGCAATCGCGCGCGGACGGTCCGTGATGATGAGTTTGTGCATGCCTCCCGCACTGCGTCGCACGCGGACGCCAGGAGTGGGCTCGGGCTTGAGCTCCGCGAGCCTGCGCTTCGCCACGCCCGCAATCTCACCCTCGGGTGTCCCACACAACTCCACTCGCAGGTCCCATGCCTGGCGCGAGTTCTTGACGCGCGACACATGCCGTTCAATCTGTAACAGCGTATCCAGCGCATGGTCAGTCTCCCGGGCGCGGCGCTGCTTGGCAGTGAAAGCAGTCTGGCCAAAATAAACGCGGTGAAGTCCTTCGAGCTGCCGTGCCATGCGCGGCGTCGCGCCAAGCGCCAGCATCTCCTCACGGGTGTGGCCAGCGCACAAGGACACGACGTGCATGCCGCGAGCGAGTACCCCGAGTAAGTCCCCCAACTTCATGCCCCACACACTAAACCGGCCCGAAGCACCCCGCAACCGGAACGCTAAACTCCCAGCTCAAAGAATCTTTAGGCGCGGGAGCGGGACGCAAAGGCCGCGATGGCGCGCCAACCAAAGAAGAACAGCGCCGACATCACGGTGGCCACGATGAGGAAGGACCAGTGCGGCAGGCGCCCGTTGACCAGCATCCACAAAGCCATGCCGCCAATGATGGCGCTCAGCCACACGACGACGCCCTCCTTCCACAGGCCGCTCAGCTTCGCCGCCATGATGATGACCCAGCCAACCAACGCGCCCACGGTCCACGGCCAGAAGGCATCAACCCACGAGCTAAAGCTCAGGCCACCGTGCGCCAGGCGGGCGAAGATGGCGAAGAGGGCGAGAGCGAGGACGTCGATAAGCGGGGCGACGCGCATTTAGGATTCCTTCCGGTTCAACGCCGCGTAAGAGAAGCCATCGCGGGCGTAATGAGCGAAGTAGATGACCCATCCAATGATAGTGATGAGCGCAAAGGAAATAAGCCGGTAGATGATGGCGGCGGAGGTGGCGTGCACCACGGTCAGGCCCGTGGCCACCAGCGGGGTGATGAGCGCGGCCTCCACCGTGCCCACACCACCCGGGGTGACCTGCGCGGAGCCGGCCAGCTTCGCCGCGAGGAAGGCTAGGGCAACACCGGCCAGAGTGGTGTCATCGGCACCGGCGCGCAGCCACGGAATCTCCCCGGTCACTGCCCACACGGATGCCCACAGCGCTGCCATATCGGCCAGGCGGTGAACCAGCGACGCCCCAGCAACCACAGCAAAGGGGCCGCGCGAAAGGTGGACCTCGCCCAAGTTGCGCACCTCTTGAATCGCACGGTCCCGCTTCGGGCCGGACCGCAGCTTGCGCAGCCAGCGCTCAAGGGTCACCGGGTGCGAGGTCAGCCAGAAGATGCCCCCGAGCGCCGCGAGCATGAGGACAACCGTGGTGATGAGCGATCCCAGAGCCATATCCGCGTTGAGGAAAAATACCCCGCCCAAGCCAATGAGCGCGAGGAACATCGAGCTAATGATCGAGGATAAAAACAGGAAGTAACTGCACAGCGCCACCGACGCACCCCAGCGGCGCTGCACCTGGAAGGTGAGCAAAGCCGAAAAGGCGGGGCCCGCCGGCAGAGTCGTGGACCACGCATTGGAGGCCAGCGTGATGGCGTAGGTCTCGCGCAGCGGCACCTTGACGCCGCCCGCGCCGATGAGCCGCTTCATCACCTCCGCCATGCCCGCGATGGAGAGCAGTGCGAAGAACACCACCAGCACCACGGGGAAAGGTTCAGCGTGGCGCAGGCGGCGCAATCCCTCGGAGATGAAGTCCAGCTGGTCGCGGAAGAACCACGCTAGCGCGGCCAGAATCAGCAGGGAGATTATCCAGGTCAGCCAGTTCTTCTTCATCGACCATCCGTGGACTTAAGGCGCTTGACCAGCTCGGAGAAGGGGATGAGCTCCGCGTCAGTGTCGGCGCTGCGGTCCCCGCGTACGGCGGCTTCGCTTGCCCTGCTTGCCGACGCCGCCTCTACCTCGACCTGTTCCGTCGGAGTCGTGGGGGAGTGGTGCGGTTCTGCCGACTTGGTAGGACCGGCCGAAGAACGCGGCTCGTCCCGCTCGGTAGTTACGGTGGTGGACGGCACAGCCTGTTTAGCCGGTGCGGCCTCTTCGTTGTTCAGCGCTGGGGCGGTGGGCGTTGGCGCGGCAGCGGATGCGGTGGCTAGGTCCGGCTCGGCAGCTGGAGTGTTGTCGCCGCCGAGGCGATGGGTCAGGCGGGTGAGGAAGCGCGGGGCCCACCAGTTGTCCTCGCGCAGCAGGTGCATGACGGCGGGGACGAGGAGCATGCGGACGATGGTGGCGTCGATAAGCAGGGCGAAAATCATGCCGAAGGCGATGTACTTCATCATCACGATGTCGGAGAAGCCGAAGGCTCCCGCCACCACGATCATGATGAGCGCGGCCGCCGTGATGATGCCGCCCGTGTGCGCGGTACCCGCGGCGATGGCCTCGTCCGTGGAAGCGCCGCGGCGGCGGGCCTCGACCATGCGCGAGACCAGGAAGACCTCGTAGTCCGTGGACAGACCAAAGACGATGGCGATGATGAGCACCAGAATCGGGCTCATCAGCGGGCCGGCGGTGAAGTTGAGCAGGCCGGAGCCGAGGCCATCGACGAACATGAGCGTCAAGATACCCAGCGTGGCACCCAGCGAGAGCAGCGTCATGATGATGGCCTTCAGCGGCAGGATGAAGGAGCCGAAGACCAGCGCCATGAGGAGGAAGGTGGCCAGCACCACGTAGAGGGCCATCCAAGGGAGGGTCTCAAAGAGCGCGTCGAGGGACTCGACCTCCATGGCCGGAGTGCCGCCGACATACAGCTCCACGCCCTCCGGTGCCTCGATGTTCTCGAGTTCGTGGACGATGCGCCCGTAGTCCTCGCGGTCCTGGATGCCGGCGCCGAGGATGGTGGTGCCGTCGACGGTTGCGGTCTTCGGGCCCATCGGCTCGGTAAGGCCCTGGATGGAGCGGGCTTGCATGACGACGTCGACAAGCTGCTCATTGGTCGCGTTCTTCACCACGAGCTTGACCGGCTCGGTGCGGAAGGAGGGAAATTGCTCGTTGAACTGGTCCTGCGCTACGCGCGCGTCCTGGTTGGGCGGCAGGTAGGTCTCATTGATGCCGCCGAATTTCACGCCCAGCACCGGCAAGGTCAGCGCGATGAGCAGCGCGCAGATGGCGGTGGTCATCACACCCGCGCGGCCTATGGCCCAGCGCGGCATCCGGTACCACCACGTGTCCTCGATGCGGCGCCCGCGCCGCGAGGTCTTGCGCACGGTCCACTTATCGATGTTGGGGCCCAGCATGCCAAATAGCGATGGCAGCACCGTCACCGACAGCAGAGCGGCCAGGCCGACGGCGGAGATGGAGCCGTAGGCCACGGATTTGAGGAAGGCCTGCGGGAAGAGGAAAAGCCCGGAGAGGGATACGGCCACCATGGCGGCGGAGAAGACCACGGTTTGGCCGGCAGTAGCGGTGGTGATCGCCACGGCCTCCTTGGTATCGCGTCCCTTGTCCAGCTCCTCACGGAAGCGGGAGACCATGAACAGGCCATAGTCGATGGCCAGGCCCAGTCCCAGCAGCGTGACGACGGCCTGCGCGAACACGTTGACCTGCTGGAAGCCAGCCAGGATGGAAAGAATGCCTAGTGAGCCCAGGATGGACAGCCCGCCCACGACGAGCGGCATGAACGCCGCCACGACGGAGCCGAAGACCACGAGGAGCAGCAGGCCGACGAGCGGCAGGGCGGCCTTCTCCGCGCGGGAGATGTCTTTGGACATGCCTTCATCCAGTGCGTCGGCCACGGCGGTGGCACCCGCGACCTGCACGGGCAGCCCACTGGAGTGCAGGGAATCCTCAATGGTGCGGAAGTCCTTGAGGGTCTGCTCGCCGTCACCTTTGAGCCCGATGGCGGCGAAGGCCGTGGAGTGGTCCTGCGTGATGAGGTTCGGGTTGCGCTTATCAAAGTAGCTGGTGACAGAGTCAATCTGTTCCGGATGCTGAGCCTTGAGGTCATCCAGAAAGGCCTTGGCCTCGGCGGCGTGGGCATCGGGGTCGTCGAAAAGCAGGATGACGTCGCCGGAATTATCGCGGCCGAAAGTCTCGAGCTCGATCTGTGCAGCGCTTGTCGACGCCGCCCCCGGGTCCTCCCAGCCCTCCTGACTCATGCGCTCCTCGAGGCGCGTGCCGAAGCCGAAAAAGAGGCCAAGGATGAGACCCACGATGATGAGCGGGATGACCTTGCGGTGGGCATAGGAGAAGCGGCCCCAAGAATAAAACATGCGGCTCCTAACTGTGCTCGGGCGCGCGGTCCGGAAGCAGCGCGGACAGCGGGCGGAAAGGCTGCAGCCAGGCGCCGCCTGGAGGCAGATTATCCAGGTTAACGCGCGGCAGCGGCTCGCGGAAGACCCCCTCGATGTCTTCGAGGTCGACGAACTCAATCTCCGGATGGGTCACAGCCCAGGAAGCGTGCTCGTGGAAGCCGAGGACGCACGTGGGCAGGCCGGAAGCAGAGAGCTGTTCCAGCAGGTGCTGGAAGTTCTGGCCGTCGGCCGAGGCCACGATGACACCGGAGAGGTTCTCGCGGTTGGCCTTGATGTATTCGACCATGTCGGGGTCGACGTCATCGTCCTCGTGGAGCTTCGGCTTGGCAAAGACGGCAAAGCCGACGTTGCGGATGGCCTCGACCCAAGGGCGGATGACGTCGGCGCCGCCGGGAGTGACGTTGGTGAAGACGGCGGCTTCAGGGGTGGCGTCGTTGTCGAAGGCCAGCTCCACCAGCCAGCGGCCAATCGCATCAAAACGCGGGCGGTGTGCGGAGGTGGGTCGCCCGCCGAGGATGGCGCCGAGCCCCATATCCATGTTGGGCGCATCCCACACCAGAAGATAGGTGCCGGCCATTACTTCTTCTCCCACAGGCACTCGGTGATGACGTGTTCCTTATCCAGGCCCTTGCCCTCAAACTTGGTGATGACCTGGCGGTCGGTGAGGATGGGGCACTCGGGCCAGGGCCAGCCCTTGTAATCGAGGGAGGGCTCGACCTCGACGAGCTCATCAATCCACTCGGCGTAGCCGGCGTGGTCGGTGGCCACGTGGAGCACGCCGCCGGGCTTCAGGCGGGAGGCGAAGAGGTTGAGCGTGCCGGATTGGATGATGCGGCGCTTGTGGTGGCGGGCCTTGGGCCACGGATCCGGGAAGAAGATGCGGATGCCGTCGAGGGACTCGGGCGCGAACATGCGCATGAGAACTTCGATGCCATCGCCGCGGACCATGCGGATGTTCTCAATATCGTTGCGGACAATGGAGCCCAGCAGCTTGGCTAGGCCTGGCTTGTAAAGCTCGACGGCAACAATGTTGGTGTCCTTTTCCAACGGGGCCATCGCAGCAGTGGAGGTTCCGGTGCCGGAGCCGATTTCCACGATGGTCCTGGCGCCCTCGCGGTTGAACCAGGCGGGGATGTCGAGGGGTTCGTCGGCAAGCAGGCGTCCCAACTGAGGCCAGTGCTCCTCGAAGAGGGCGTTCTGGTTGTCGGTGAGGGTGCCGCGACGGAAGGTCACGTTGCCGAGGCGTGGGTAGTCCAAATCATTGTTGAACTCGGCGTTGAAATCCGTCTGGAGGCCGCGGCCATGAGGCATCTGCGCGGCGGGATTCTGGGAGGAGTCTGCACTATTCATCAGTTGACATTGTTCCCTTAAGCAGGGGTGAGGGGCAACGTGCCGCGCCGTGGAGGGTGGAGGGCGCCTAGGCGGAGACAGATCAGGGCTCCGCGGGGGTAATAGGACGGGCGTACTGGATGAGTGATGCTTAGAAACAGAGCCCCCGTATGGGGGCGATTGGGGGCGGTGGGTGCCATATTTCACACTTCGCTGTCCTCGACATAGTCGACATGAGCTGGGTGGATATAACCGGGGTGGCGGGCATTACACGTTCTGTTATCACCAGTATCCGTACTCTGGTTGGTGAAACGTCGATAGGGGAAACCTTCGGCGATATAAAGCACCCTGGCCACACCGACCACAGGAGAATGTGAGATGACCGCAACTATTAAGGGCCTTGTAGGTGAACTGCCCACGAAGAACGAGAAGCTTATTTCGTGGATCAGTGAGAGCGTCGAGCTCTTCCAGCCGGAAGAAGTCGTCTTCGTAGATGGCTCCCAGGAGGAGGCTGACCGTCTCGCCGCTGAGCTCGTGGAGAAGGGCACCCTGATTAAGCTCAACGAGGAGAAGCGCCCGAACTCCTACCTGGCGCGCTCGAACCCGTCGGATGTCGCGCGCGTGGAGTCCCGCACCTTCATCTGCACTGAGACTGAGGAGGACGCAGGCCCGACCAATAACTGGGCCCCGCCGGCGGCCATGAAGGAAGAGATGACCGAGGCCTTCCGCGGTTCCATGAAGGGCCGCACCATGTACGTGGTGCCTTTCTGCATGGGCCCCATCAGCGACCCGGACCCCAAGCTCGGCGTGCAGCTTACTGATTCCGCTTATGTTGTGCTCTCCATGCGCATCATGACCCGCATGGGTCAGCAGGCTCTGGATAAGATTGGTGAGAACGGCGATTTTGTCCACGCCCTACACTCCGTTGGTGCTCCGCTGGAGCCGGGCCAAGAGGATGTCGCGTGGCCGTGCAATGACAAGAAGTACATCACGCAGTTCCCGGCAACCAAGGAGATTTGGTCCTACGGTTCCGGCTACGGCGGAAACGCCATCCTGGCCAAGAAGTGCTACGCGCTGCGTATCGCTTCCGTCATGGCAAAGGAAGAGGGCTGGATGGCAGAGCACATGCTCATCCTCAAGCTCACCAACCCGGAGGGCAAGAAGTACCACATCGCGGCCGCCTTCCCGTCTGCCTGCGGTAAGACCAACCTGGCCATGATCACCCCGACCATCCCAGGCTGGAAGGCTGAGGTTGTGGGCGATGACATCGCCTGGCTGAAGCTGCGCGAGGACGGCCTGTACGCCGTCAACCCGGAGAACGGCTTCTTCGGCGTTGCGCCGGGCACCAACTACGACTCCAACCCGATTGCCATGAAGACGATGGAGCCGGGCAACACCCTGTTCACCAACGTCGCGCTGACCGACGACGGCGATGTCTGGTGGGAGGAAATGGGCGAGGCCCCAGAGCACCTCATCGATTGGCACGGTAACGACTGGACTCCGGCTTCGACCACCAAGGCTGCGCACCCGAACTCCCGCTACTGCGTGCCGATTACGCAGTGCCCGTCCGCTGCGCCGGAATTCGATGATTGGAAGGGCGTCAAGATTGATGCCATCCTCTTCGGCGGCCGCCGCGCGGATACCGTTCCGCTGGTGACCCAGGCCTTTGACTGGAACCACGGCACCATGATCGGCGCCCTGCTGTCCTCCGGCCAGACCGCTGCCGCTGAGGGCAAGGTCGGCACCCTGCGCCACGACCCGATGGCCATGCTGCCGTTCATGGGCTACAACGCCGGTGACTACCTGCAGCACTGGATTGACATGGGCGAAAAGGGCGGCGACCGTATGCCGGCCATCTTCCTGGTGAACTGGTTCCGCCGCGGTGAGGACCGCCGCTTCCTGTGGCCGGGCTTCGGCGAGAACTCCCGCGTTCTCAAGTGGATTGTGGACCGCATCGAGGGCAACGTCGACGCTGTTGAGACCGTCGTGGGCCACACCGCTCGCCCGGAGGATATCGACCTTACCGGCTTGGACTTCGACATCGAGGACGTCCGCGAGGCACTTGCCGTGAACCCGGCCGATTGGGCTGGCGACATGGAAGACAACAAGGAGTACCTGACCTTCCTGGGCTCCCGCGTTCCGTCTGAGGTGTGGGACCAGTTCTCCGCGCTCAAGCAGCGTGTTGAGTCTGCCAGCTAGTCTTCGCATCTAAAGAATGCTCCCCTGCGGGGGAGCATTCGGCGTTTTACGGGGGGATTAAGCGCGTAGGACGAGGACCAGGTTGGAGGTGAGGAACTCGCGAAGCACCGGCACCTTGGTCACCCACCAGGCCCAGGCAGGGTGGTAGCGCGGAAAGGCTGCGAGGAGCTGCGAGCCTTGCGACGTCACGCCCCGCGCCCAGTCCAGACCTTCGCGTGCGGAAAGCGCGAAGAGCGAGGTGCCGAAGACGTTCTTCGGCGGGTGGCCGTGGCGGCGGATATAGCGGTCGCGGGCGAACTCGCCGCCCACGTAGTGCTCCCACAGGCCGGTCTCGTGCCCGCCGAAAGGTCCCAGCCACACCGTGTAGCTCAAGATCACCAGACCGCCGGGTTTGGTCACGCGCAGCATCTCCTCGCCCATGGCCCACGGGTGCGGGATGTGCTCGGCCACGTTGGAGGAATATGTGATGTCGAAAGTGTTATCCGCAAAAGGCAGGCACGTGCCATCGCCGCGCACTGCTTGGGCCACTGAGATGCCGGCGGCGGCTATCTCACCCACGTCCGGCTCCAGCCCCACATAACTGGCACCGCGCTGGGCAAAGGCGGAAGCGAAATAGCCGGGCCCGCCCCCGACGTCGAGCACGCGCGCGCCGGTGAGGGACAAAGAATGATCGCGGGAGAGGGCGTCGACAAGCGCGGCGGTGTCCTCAGCCAGACCGCCATAAAAGATCGCGGGTGCTGTCTGCTCGAAGCGGAAGGAGCGCAGCAGCCGCCAGGAGCGGCGCAGGGTGGCCAAGGCGCGGGTGCGTTTCATAACCCACTAGGCTAAAGCATCGTCATGAAAATCCTTCTTTTATGTTGGCGCGATTCCACCCACCCGCAGGGTGGCGGTTCCGAGCGCTACCTTGAGCGCGTCGGCGAGTACCTCGCTGCCCAAGGCCACGAGGTGGTCTTCCGTACTGCGCGCCACATGAACGCCGCCAAGCGCGAGCGCCGCAACGGCGTGCTCTATTCGCGCGCTGGGGCCAAGTTCAGCGTCTACCCGCGCGCGTTGGTGGCGATGTTGTTCGGGCGCCGCGGTTTCGATGTCGTGGTGGATACCCACAACGGCATCCCGTTCTTTGCGCGCCTGGCCACCCGGGCGCCCGTGGTGATCCTGACGCACCACTGCCACCGCGAGCAGTGGCCGGTGGCCGGGCCCGTGCTGGCGCGGCTGGGCTGGTTCCTGGAATCTCGCGTGGTCCCCGCGCTGTATCGCGAGAACACGTGGGTGACGGTCTCGGAAGCCTCGAAGCGCGATTTAGAGAAACTGGGGATTCACGGTGCGCGCATCATTGAGAACGGCCTTGATCCCCTGCCGCAGCACGTGCCCACCTTGGAGCGTGAGGCCGATATCCACCTGGTGACACTGTCGCGCCTAGTTCCGCACAAGCAGATCGAGCACGCCATGGACACCGTGGCGCGGATTCCGGGGGCGATTCTCGACGTCATCGGTTCCGGCTGGTGGGAATCCCAGCTGCGTGAGTACGCCCGGGCCCACGGGGTGGAAGACCGCGTGCGCTTCCGCGGTCAGGTCACTGAGGACTATAAACATGCGCTCCTCGCGCGCGCCGACGTGCACCTTATGCCCTCCCGCAAAGAAGGCTGGGGTTTGGCAGTCATGGAGGCGGCCCAACATGGGGTTCCCACGGTAGGTTATGCCTTCGGCCTGCAAGACAGCGTTATCGCCGGTGAGACTGGTGTGCTGGTGCAGCGCGAGGAGGAGTTCGCGCAGGCGGTGCGCACGCTTGTCGACGACCCCTCCCTCCGCCACCGTTTAGGCAACGCGGCGCGCGAGTTGGCGGCTACTTTTTCGTGGGAGAAAACCGGCGCGCGCTTCGAAGAGTTGCTAGAAGCGGAAGTGCGCACCAAGCGGCGCTAAGAACCCACGGGGCGGGTGTCGGTTGGGCGTTCGTGGTGGCGACGACGCTTCCCGCTTCGACGACTGCACCCACGCCGAACTCTTCTAGCCGGTTGAGGTCGCGGTTGGTCCAGGCTTCGGCGGCCGCGAGGTAGCGCGGCGATGGCTCATCCACTGTCACACCGTCGACGGTGAGCTCGCCGGAGTCGAGCTTGTTCGCGGCCTTGGAGTAGGGGTCGAGGGCGATGCCGCCGCCGACTACGACCATGGCGGGGCGGTCGGCGAAGAAGGTCAGGTGCCCGTCGAGCTCTTCGATGAGCTGGCGGTCGATGCCCGTCTCACGCGGCTTCAATACGGCGAGCTCCCGCGGGGCATCGGGGGCTTGGAGCAGGCAGGCGCACAGGGCGAGCGCTGCCGGAAGCTGGCGCAGAGACGCGATGCCCGCCACGGCCAGCGGCAGGGCGAGCAAGGTGAGCTTGGAGGAATCGCGCAGCAGGCCCGCGCCGGGCATGTGCTCGATGGCGAACGCGGTAAGCCCGGGTGCTAGCGCGCCGAGGATAGCCAGGCCCATCCCAACCACCGCCAGGGCCGCTAGCGGGCGCAGCTCGCGCCGGGGCAGGCGGGCAGCGCCCAAGACGGCGAGGGCAGCGACGGCTAGCCCCGCCACGGCGAAGCCGTGCTCGCGGGACGCCGGCACCGCGGCGGCGTTCCAGATGCCACCGAAACCGAGCAGTGAGCCGACCGTGCCCACGTAGGCCTCTGCGCGCGGGGCAAAGGCCGCGGCCTGGGCGGCGGGGTCGCCGTGGACCATGGACACGCCGGCCGCGAGGCTTGGAACCAACCACGGCAACCACAACAAGACTGAGCCGCCCGCGAAGAGCCAACGCCTTTCGCGTTCACAGGCAACTGCGATGAGGCCCCCGAAGAGCCCGCCGGTGGGCGTCAAGGACGCGGCCCACAGCGCCAGCCACGCCACGCGCGGGTGGCAGTTTAAGCACCCCCACGCGATCACGGGCGCCAGCCAGGCCGCGACCGCCAGCGACCACTGGCCCTGCAAGAGGCGCTCGATGACGAAAGGATTGGCCACCGCGCACGCCATCGCTGCAGCTGCTGCCCACGGGCTGAACTGTGTGCGCTGGCACGCCCATAGACCCGCTACCCACGCCGAGGCACTCGCCGCACCGAGGATAAAAACCCTGGCCAGCCACGCCCCGCCGACCATCGCCAGCACGCCGTCCTGCGGAGCATTGCGCGCAGGCAAATCGCCGGCGCCGAAGGCAGAGGCGGTGAACGCTGGGTGCTCAAGCAACACCATGTCGCGCCACAGGAACTCGCCGGGCAGCGCAAAGGGCCAGCACACGGCGATCACGAGTACTAAACCCCATGCGCAGAGGGCGGCGCGCATCGCAAGGGAGGCCCGGGACGTAGTCACGGGCGCCTACGCGCTTTGCGCCGAATGACGGCGCATGAACATCGCAGCCGCCACTGCCAACAACACCACGCCGATGGCCTTGCCCAACCAGCCCACGAGGCTCAAGATCTTGACCGTGTCGATGACCCCGCGAACCGAGTCGAGGCGTTCGGTGCGGGTGGAGTCGGACCAGGAGAGGGGGACGTCGAGAAGCGCGCGCTCCTGTGTGTCATCGGCGTCGACCATGGCCTGGGCCTGGCGCGCGTCGGTGGCCCAGAAGATGCGCGGGTGTTCCTCCTCGTTGACGATGGTGCCGGTCGTGGGCTCGACCCACACGGTGCGGCTCACCGCGTAGAAAGGCTCGAGGATGACGTGCGATTTCGGCTTGAGGTTGTAGCGCTCCAGGGACTCCGGGGAGTAGAAATCCCGCGCCGGGCCGGAGCGCTGGTTGTCGAAGGCGAAGACTTCCGCTAGGGGGACCGGCGCGACATCCTGGTGGAAGACGTAGGTCGGGATGCCGTCGAGCTTCTCATCGCGCAGAAAATCGATGGGCTCCGTGTCCTGGGTGAGCGGATCGAAGAAAGGGTAGGAGCGCTGCTCCGCGCCGGCGGGGAAGAAGTAGCTTATGCCATCGCGCTCAACCCGGTCCTCCATCTGCGCGTCGAAGGCAGAAAGCTCGATATTCTGTGTCGTGTTCGGCCCCGCCAGCGGGTAGGTGGACTCGCGGTTGAGCAGGGATTCCTCGGTGATGTGCGCGATGGTCTCGCCGTTTAAGGTGAGGTCAGTGGTGGACTGCGCGCGGGCCACGGAATCCTTCATCGCGGGGGCGGTGGTGGTGTGGCGGGTAAACGTGACTCCGTCGTGCTCCGCGTGGATCTCTAGGTTGAGGTCCCTGGGCAGGGGGCGGGACTGGTTGTTGTACAGCGGCGGAAGGATGGACCCGAGTATGAGGAACACCGCGGCGGCAATCGTCACCTGCGCTAGGCGGGAGCGAAGGAACACGTCAGCTCCGATCGGTCGAGGGATTCACTGCAGAAATAGTATCGTAGTGGGCCATGCGCTTTCTCCCTGAGCTCGAAGGCGTGCGTGCGCTGGCAGCGCTGGCGGTCGTGATCACGCACGTGTCCTTCCAGACGGCCACCGGCTGGGCTTGGGCTGAGCGCTTGGATTATGGGGTGGCGGTCTTCTTCGTGCTCAGCGGATTCTTGCTGTGGCGTCGACGACATGCGCATACGGCGGGGCAGTATCTTCTTTCCCGCGTGGCGCGTTTGGCACCGCTGTATGTCGTGTGCGTGGTGGCGGTACTCGCCTTGCTTCCCGACGCCTCCCCCTTAACCCTCCCGCAAGTCATCACCAACCTGACCGGCACGCAGCTCTATATTGCTGACGGCCTGGTTCCCGGGTTAACGCAATTGTGGTCGCTGTGCGTGGAGTTCGCCTTCTACGCGGTGTTGCCGTTGTTGGCGTGGGGGTTGGATAGGTTTTCTGCGCGTTTAAGGGTTGTGCTTCTTGCGGTTGCTGGCGTACTGAGTTTGTTCTGGGGCTTCCTGCCATTCGTAGCCGGTTATGAATCCGGGGATGTCAATACTCAGATTTGGCCGCCGGCGTATTTCTCGTGGTTCGCGGTGGGGATGCTGGCCGCAGAGGCCGAGGCCGCGCAGGTACGCCTGCGCGCCGGGCGGATTGTGCGTCCGGTCTGCTGGGTGGTGGCCGCGGGCTGCGTGTGGCTGGCGAGCCGCGAGTGGTTCGGCCCGCAGGGGCTGGTGCATCCTGAGCCTGGCGAGTTTGCGCGCCGCATCGCGGTGGGTGCTGTGTGCGGGGCCTGCATCGTGGTGCCGGTAGCGCTGTCGCCGCGGGAAAGCTGGCTGGCCTCCGAGTGGATGCGGGCGCTGGGCCGCTGGTCTTATGGGGTTTTCATGTGGCATGTGGCGGTGCTGGCCATTGCCTTCCCGCTGTTGGGTGTGTCTGCCTTCTCCGGCTCAGTGTGGGATTTCGTGGTGGTGCTGGCTTTTACGGTGGTGGTCAGCTGTGTGCTGTCTGCCGCGACCTATGTGCTTGTCGAGGTCCCCGGCCGCGACCTCATCCGCTCTCTCGCCTTTACTCGCGGTCGTATCGCCGTCCCGCGTTCGCTGCCGCGCCTCGCCTCCGATTTCGCAGCAGGCATCTGACAAAAGGCATCTTGTAAAAGGCATCAGTCAAAAGGCGTCTTTGCTCTTAAAAACGCCATTTGTCCCTTCTAGATGGCGTTTTTAGCGTTGAAGATGCCTTCTGTGGGGCACCTTCTGTGAGATGCCCTTTGAGAGGTGCCTTGTGCGGAGCACCATGCGTAGCGGGTCCGCGTCGAAAGCAGCGGCCCGGAAGGAAGCAGCAGGGGCGGACAGCTATGTACGGCGCGCCTGCGTCCCTAAGAGGTGCGGCGGGGTGGGAGGCAGGCGCACGTGAGAGCCGCGACGCACAGCAGTTGCACGAGCAGCGAATCGCCGGCGTAGCCCTCTGCGGGCCAGGGTGCGCGGGCGAGCATCGCGCCCGCGGCCAAGGTGAGCGCGCCCGCCAGGTAGTCGGGGCGCAGCGTGGTCCAGCGAGTGATGGCCCACGCCGCGGCAGCGGCGGCAACACCGGGAAGACCCGCGACGAGCGCCATCGTTGCCGCGATGAGTAGTGCCAGAAGGACACGCGCTGAGAGAGACGAGTGGGCAACATGGGCGGGGAAGGCCGTTTGGGAATCCGTGGAGGATGCCGGGAGGGCGGCATCGGCGACTGGGCCGGTTGCGGCTGAATCGTGTGCTGCGTAAGTCGCGGATGGGGCAGTGGCTTGGGAACGGGGACCGCGGGCCATGACGAGCAGGCACAGCGCGGTGGTCAGCGCGGCGAGCGCGCCGCCGAGGCCCAAGCCCACGCGATAAGCGCGGTCAGCCGCGAAGGACATGTGGAAGGTCCCGGTAGCGCCGGCGGGAATGTGGAAAGCTTGCGTGTCCGCATCGATGGAACGCGGTTCGAGGGCCAGCGGTTCCGAGCTAGTGGCCGGCGTCGAGGCCGGCGCTGAGTTTGGTGCCGAACCTGGTGTCGAGACCGCGGCTGTGTTGGGGGAGCGCAGCTCGCCGCGCAAGCCCTCGTTGAAAGCACGCCCGGTGATGAGAAGGCGGTCGTGGTCGGCAGGCTCGATGGGCTCGTCGGAGGCGAGCGGGGTATAGACAGAGTCGGTGGAGGGCCCGGCTGCGACGGCTTCCTGGTTAGAAGAAGCGGCTGAGTCCGCAGAAGATGCGTGAGAGGAGGCGGGGAGGGGATCGGGCAGGGAAGACACGGTATCGGTCAGGGCTGCCCAATCGCCGGTGGTGCGCAGGAGGTGCTGTCCCGCGGAGAGGTTGAGGGTGGTGTTGGGGGCGTGGGGGGAGCCGTCGATAAGCACTGTCTTCTCGCCGGAGACCCGCACCGTCATATCGCGCGGGGCGGTGAAGGAGCGGATGAGGATGTGCTCGTTGTCCTGCTGGAAGAGGAACTGCTCGGCCTCCGGCGAGGTATCAGGCACGGTGACGAGGCGCCGCGGGGTGGGCTGGTCCACGATGGACGCCTCCGCAATTCCGGTGCGGCGCTGTGGCTCGATGCGGATGGTGGAGGCCTGCGCGCCGGGCACACGAATATCGCGGGCGCGGTAGGCCTCCATGGTGACCATGACCTTGGAATCGCCGTTGTGGATGGTCACCTCAGTCGTGCCGGTGGTCATCAACCGCAGCGTCGGCGAGGACCACGGAGACGTAGAATGCAGCTCCAACCAGCCAGAATCACCAGGCGCTGGCCACCAGGCGGTGGAGTTTTCGTCGTCGACGGCCGCCGTGAGAGAGCGCGCCGGGTTCGCGCCGCCGAAGGCGGAGGCATCTGCGGCAGACGATGACGCGGTGACGCGGCCATCGTGCTCCACCACCTGGGTCAGCGGGCCGGCAGAGGGATAATCGCGCAGTCGGTTGCGCACCGTCGATGGGTCGCTAGAGGCCAACGGCGCGGACACTGGGCCGGAAAGCGTGCCGTAGTTGCGGTCACGCAATGCGGGCGTGTCGGTGACGATATCGGCGTTGGCGGCGACGAGTTCGTGGGGGCCGGAGAGGAGCGCGAGCGATTCCCCACCGCCCGCCACGCGTGGCGGATCCGCAGGCGCCAGGTTCATGGAGAGGTCGGGGTCGAAGACGACGACGTCGACCTCCCCGAAGGTGTGGACCTTGCCTGGAATATGGGCCGAAGAACCAGAAATCAGGTCGTGGCGCACCGCGACGGCCCCGATACCGAGGCGCTGCAAAACCACGGGTGCTGTGGCAGGGTCGCGGGAAATCTGCGCCATCGCACCGTCCAGGCCACGGATGGCCTCGGGCGGGATGAGAGGAACGGCGTCGCGGACGGCCCAGGGGACGTCGAGAAGCGGCTGCGCCGGCTCATCGCGCGTCCACCCCCAGTCCTGCCGCGCAAAGGAAGCCGGCGGGTAGATGAGCACGCGCGTACCCAGGCTGTTCATGAAATCGGCGGCCTCGTGCCAATAGGCGGGCACCTCCTCGTACGCCCCCTTCGGCAGCAGCCGGCCCGCCCAGGCGGGGGCGGTCGCGCCTACCACCACGAGGCACACCAGAAGGCCCGCTGCTTCACGACGCCCCGGGGACAACGTCCGCGGCAACCTCACCCGGGCGGCAATCGCGGCCACGCCGAGTACCAGTGGGATGCGCACCAGCGGGTCGAATTTATGCACGTTGCGCAGCGCGGCCAGCGGGCCATCGAGCGCGTCGAGGTACCACGCGGCATGCGTGCCTAATATGGCCACGCCCACGAGCAACATCGCAGGCCACAGGCGCGGCAGGCGGGCCAGGCCCATAAGACCCAGGGCGGCCACGGCCACGGTGACAAGCACGAAGACCGGCTCGGTGGCCAACTCATTGCCAGCGACGCGTTCGGTATCCACGAACGGCGCCCAACTGGTGGTGCCGCGCAGGATTTCCGCCAGGTTGAGCCAGCGCGTGGTCACGCCAGCAGATTCGATGAATTCCGTAAAGGGCGGGGCATAGCGGCCCAGGATGAGCAGCGGGGTAATCCACCACGCGGACACCGCAGCGCATCCGGCCAACCACACCAGGCCGGTCTTGCCCGCGCGCCGCCACAGCAGAATCAAGCCCGCTGGCAGGCAGGCAGCCAGCGTGGCTGTGGCGTTGACCGCGCCCATGCACGCCACCGCCACTACTGAGGGCGCGGCGTCCCGCCAGCCCAACCGGCCCTGTCGCAGGAAGGGAAGCAGCACCCAGGGGGCGAGCATGACCGGCCAGGTCTCCGAGGAAATCGCGCCCAGCGTAGTCAGCGTGCGCGGGGAGAGCGCATAGAGCAGACTGCCCATCAGCGCGGCAAAGCTAGGGGCAGCGGGAAGCACCGTGCGGGCTAAGCGGAAGAAGCCCAGAAAGCCCACCGCCAGGACCAGGAACCACCAGGCACGCTGCGCTATCCAATCCGGAAGTGGATCCGCCAGCAGGAAAAACAAGCCCTGGGGGAAGAGGTAGCCATAGGCCTGGTTTTGCAGCTGTCCCAGCGTGAAGGTGTCGGTATAAGCATGCAGTGCGCCGGCCAGGAAACGCGCCGGGTTGGCCGCCAGATCGTGCTTGGTATCAGCGGCGGTCAGCCCCCACGGCTGCACCAGAACCACGAGGGCTAAAAAGAAAAGCCCCCCGATGCGTGCGCGCACGCTACTCGCGGGAGCCGTACTCCGGCCCGCCCATCACGGCATCAGAGGCCTTGACGGAATTATCGTTCGGCACGGCATCTGCCTGCGAGAATTGGGCAATGCCCAGGATGGTCACGACCCCCAACGCCACGCCGACGACAGCGCTGCCCAGGGCCGGGCCCAGGGTACGCTTGTTGAGGGAATCGCTGTCGAATGCCATGGCGCCAGATTCTAGCAGCTAAAAGCTGCCTTTAGGAGTCGCTTTCTTCCGCGTCGTCCTCATCATCGTTCTCCGGTGGCACGATGAAGACCGGCAGGCCCGCATTGCGCACGATGTACTCCGCCGTGGAATTAGTCCACAAGGAGCGGAAGCCGGTGAGCGCGCGGGTGCCGGTGACGATGACGTCGATGTCGAGTTCTTGGGCGGCGTCGACAATCGCGCTCTGAATCGTCGTCACGGATTCCACCAGGTGGGCATGGCCCCGCAGCCCCAAGGTCTCCGCCTTGGCGATGCCCTGGCGGCAGATGGCGAGGGCCTCCTCGTAGGCCGGATCATCTTCCACGCTCTCCGGCGAGACCGTGGACTGGTGCAGCCCGGTGCGGCTGACGGCGCGGGCGGCCTGGCGTGCGGACGGCTCCCACGCGGTGAGGATTTCGACGTCGGTGGGGCGCAGAAGCCGCGCGGCGTACTCGAGGGCGCGGTCGGCGCGGTCGGAGCCGTCATAGGCAATGAGCATGGTCTCTCCATTATTCATGTGGCCATCCTAACAACCAGATGTTGCCCGCGCGGGTGCTTCAGGCACACTGGTGGGCATGAGAAAAGCAATGCCCGCCCTCCTGTTGAGTGCTAGCTGTGCGCTGAGCGCGTGCAGCGAGGAATCCGTGCTTTCCGACGCCCCGCCGAGCGAAACCCGCGCCGCGCCCACTAGTGCCGCGTCGGGCGATGTGGCGCCGACTAGTGCCGCGTCGGGAGACGCGGCACCACCGGATGTCGCGCCGGAAGACGTCCGCGTCCGCGCCGCCGCCAAGCTCATGCCGCCGGCGCTGAACTACGAGGATGCCCGGGCGAAGCTCGAAGCCGGCGTGGGCGGGCTCTTTATCCCGAGCTGGGCCGACCCGGAACTGCTCAGCGATGGCCCGCGGGGAGTAAACGCTTTGCGCGAGGAAATGGGCCGTGACTTTGAAGTTTCCATCGATTTCGAGGGTGGGCGCGTGCAGCGCTTCTCCGAAATCTTGGGCGACTATCCCTCCCCGCAGGCCATGGCGGAAGGCCATAGCCCGGACGAGGTCGAGGCCCTGGCTACGGAGATCGGGCACAGCCTGCGCGCCCACGGCGTGACGGTGGACTTCGCCCCGGTGCTCGACGTGGATGGGGGAGACTTGGAGGTCGTCGGCGACCGCGCCTTCTCCACCGACCCACAGGCCGCCGGCGAGTATGGCGCGGCCTTTGCCCGCGGGCTGCAGGCCGCCGGCGTGAAGGCCGTGTTCAAACACTTTCCTGGCCACGGGCGCGCCTCCGGGGACACGCACCTGGGTGAGGCCGTCACCCCGCCCCTGGAAGAACTGTACGGACACGAGTTCGTGCCTTTTCACACAGCAATCCCGCAAGCCCCGGAAGCAGCGCTCATGATGGGCCACCTCGTGGTGCCTGGGTTAGGGGACGAACCCGCCTCCCTTAACCCGCGGGCCTACCAATTAGCCCGCGAGGAACTGGGTTTCGAAGGCACCATTTACACCGATGACCTGGGTGGAATGGCCTCCATCTCGGAGAACTTCAGCGTGCCGGAGGCCGTGGCCGCGGCGCTGGCCGCCGGGGCCGATATGCCGCTGTGGTCCACCGACGAGGACATCAACGCGGTCATCGACGCGGCCGCGGAAGTCGTGGCCCAGCAGGAGGGCGACTAGTAAAAACTAGCTGGCAGACGTTAATCTCGTACACGTGAAAAAGGCAATCGGACACAGGCAGCAGCGGCGCAAAGGGCTTCACGTCACCCTTGGCGTGCTCGTCGGCCTGATACTCATCGCCGGCATCGCCTATGCGTGGGATGTGATGGCCAACCAGCACAAGGTTCCGCGCGCGACGTCGGTTGGCGGCGTGGACATCTCCCGCATGGAGCGCACTGCCGCAGTGGAGAAGCTGGAGCAGGAACTCGGGGACGTCGCAGCCCAGCCCGTGGATATCCGTGCCGGGGAGAAAAGCTCGCAGCTTATCCCCCAAGACTCCGGCCTAAGCCTGAATTATCAGAAAGCCGTCGACGGCATTCCTGACGCTTCCCTGAACCCCTTCTCGCGCCTGTACAGCTTCATTAAGCCCACCCAGGAAATCCCTGTGGCCGTGGACGTCGATGAAGATCAGCTCTCCGGGGAGCTCGAGCGCGTTGGCAACGATCTGAAGATCGAACCGGAAGATGGAAACTTGGAGCTTATCGATGGCTCCCTCAAAGAGACCAAACCCAAGCTCGGCCAGGCGGTGGGAGAGGGGGAGTTGCACGAGGGCGTCGTAAAGCACTGGCTCGACCCCGAGGGCGTAGACGTCGAGCCGATGGTGGTGGAGCCTCAGATTAATGATGAGGCGATTGAGGCCATGCGCACCGGGGATGCCGCCCGCGCGCTGGATAACCCGCTCACTCTGAAGGGCGAGAACAACACCGCCGGCACCCTGCGCAAGCCGGAGATTTCCCAGTTCGTATCCATCGCCGCCGAAGACGGCGAGCTGCGCCTCAAGGTGGACAAAGACCGCGCGCGCGAGCTCTTCCAAGAGCGCATGCAAGGCTCCGAGGTGCCCGGCACCAACGCCAAGATTTCCTTCAGCGGAAATGACAAGCAGATCACGCCCTCGGTGGATGGCTCCATCATCGACTGGGAGAAAACCCTCGAGGGCTTCGAGGACCGTGTGAGCAGCGAGGACGACCGCGAATGGGACGCCGATTACAAGCCGGACCCCGCGGACTTCACCACGGAGATGGCGGAGAAAGCCACCTTCGATGAGACCGTGTCCGAGTTCTCCACCGGCGGTTTCTCTGGGGCCTCCGGCACCAATATCCGCCTGGTGGCCCAGCAGGTCAACGGTGCCGTGGTCAACCCGGGCGAGACCTTCTCCCTCAACGGCTACACCGGCCCGCGCGGTACCGCGCAGGGCTACGTGGAATCCGGCATCATCATCGACGGCCATGCCGGCAAGGCCGTGGGCGGCGGCATCTCTCAGTTCGCCACTACGCTCTACAACGCCGCGTACTTCGCCGGCATGGAGGATACCGCGCACACCCCGCACTCCTATTACATTTCGCGTTACCCGGCTGGCCGCGAGGCCACCGTCTATGAAGGTGCGATTGACCTGCAGTTCAAGAACACTTCGAACCACCCGGTGCGCATTGAGACCGACTTTGGCAACGACATCACCGTGCGCTTCAAGGGCGTGAAGACGGTGGACGTGGAGTCCGTCAACAATGGGCGCTGGGCCAAGACCGAGCCGCAGCGGAAATCGGTGAGCGAGGATTGCTCGCCGTCGTCCGGCGCGCCGGGCTTTACCACCTCCGATACGCGTATTATTAAGGATCTTTCCGGTAAAGAGATTTCCCGGGAAACCACCACCACGGTCTATGACCCGCAGCCCATCGTTACCTGCGGTTAAGCCATGACCCGGCCGATGCACACCGCGGTGAAGGACCCGGCGGACGTCGATCAGCTGGCCCAGCACCCAGTGAAATTTGTTCGCGTCGCCGGCCTGTTCGCCCCGCACCGCGGCACGCTGCTGCTGGTGGTAGCGCTCATCATTGCGACTTCTGGGCTGACCGTGGTGCAGCCTTTCCTCGTGCGCCGCACCGTGGACGAGGCGATTCCTGAGCACGACACCACGCTGCTGTTGTGGTTGGTCGGCGGCATGCTGGCCATTACCGTGGTCTCCCAGGCCATTGGCGTTATCCAGTCCTTCCTGTCGGCGCGGGTGGGGCACACCATCATGCACGAGCTGCGCACGCAGGTCTTTGCCAACCTGCAGCGCCAATCGCTGCAGTTCTTCACCAATAATCGGGGCGGTGAGATTCAGTCGCGCCTGACCAATGACATCGCGGCGATGCGCGGCATGGTGACCACCACGGCGACCTCCGTGGCCAGCAACCTCACCATGACGGTGGCCACGTTGGTGGCGATGGTGGCGCTTTCGCCCACCCTCTCGCTGTTGTCCCTGGTGGTGCTGCCTCCCGCAGTGTGGCTCACCCGCCGCGCCGCCGTTCTGCGCCGCAGCCTCATGGAGAAAAACAGCCGCGCGCAGGCAACGCTGCAACAGACCATTTCGGAGAATCTGTCCGTTTCCGGCATGCGTCTGGCGGCCACGTTGGGCGCGCAGGAACGCGTCTATGACGGGTTTGAGAAGACCTCGCGCTCCCTGATCCGCCTAGAGTTGGAATCGCAGCTGGCCGGGCGATGGCGCATGGCGCTCACCCAGATCATTTTCGGGGTCATGCCGGCGCTGATTTACCTGGTTGCCGGCCTGCGCCCGGGGATTACGATTGGCACGCTCATCGCCTTTTCTACCCTGCAAACCCAGATTTTCCGCCCCATCACCGGCCTGCTCAACGTGGGCGCGCAGTGGGTGGCGTCCATGGCGCTGTTTAGTCGCATCTTTGAGTACCTGGACCTGGAGCCCGAACTCAAGGAGGCCACCGAGCCCGCCCAGCTTGCCGACGCCTCCCTCACCCTTAGCCACGTTTCCTACCGCTACCCCGGCACTGACGCAGACGCGCTTTCCGACGTCTCCCTTTCCATCCCGGCCCACACCACCACCGCACTTGTGGGGCATACAGGCTCCGGCAAATCCACGGTGGCCTCCCTTCTAGCGCGCTTGGCGGATCCGACCGAAGGCTCCGTGCTCTTAGGCGGAGTCAACCTGTGTGACATTCCTGCCGAGCAACGCTCGGCGGTTATCGGCGTGGTTTCCCAAGAGACCTACCTCATCCACGGCACGGTGCGGGAGAACCTCCTCTTTGCGCAGCCTGATGTGAGCGAGGAAGAGATGTGGGCGGCCTTGCACGCCGCCCGCGTGGATGAGGTCATCGCCGCGCTTCCCGAGGGACTCGATACTCTCGTAGGCTCGCGTGGTTACCGTTTCTCCGGCGGGGAGCAGCAGCGCCTCTCGCTCGCGCGCACGCTGCTGCGCCGGCCACAAGTGCTCATTCTGGACGAGGCTACCTCGGCCCTCGACAACGAGACGGAGCGCGCCATCCAGGAGGCAGTGCTTGGCGCGGATGCTACCCGCTTGGTCATCGCCCACCGCCTGTCCACTATCCGCGATGCCGACCAGATCATCGTCCTCGACGCTGGCCGCGTGGTCGAGCGCGGCACCCACGCCGAGCTGCTTGCGTGCGGCGGTGCCTATGCGGCGCTTCTTCGTGCTGTCGACGAGGCTCAGAGTACGTAGAGAGCTCTTGTCAGGAATCTTAACGCTATTAACTCTTTGGTACGTGGGCTGTTGAAGGCTGAGAATCTAAATGAGTTCAGGGTACCTTGAGCGCTCTTGGTGACGCTTCCTTTTATGGGTCATCAAAGGGGATGTTCTACCTGGTGGTATTGGCAGCATATATGGTTCGTTTCGTCGTCGTTGGAAGGTGCTCTCTGGGAAGCTACTCTCCTGCGTGAAGCTTGCATTCTATGTAACGGGTGTAAAATCGAGCAGGCTTACCCCCTTAAAGGGGCAATTTGTTCAGTTTCACACAAAACTAGATGACGTCTCGAAAGCATTAGTTGAACTGCAGAAGGAGTCTTCACGTTTGGGTGGACCGTGCGGATTCTTGAGAAGTTTAGCCGGTTTTGCGGGGGGGGGAACTTTAGTCGGGGACTTTGCCCAACACGCTGGGGTAGAATCTAGTTATGTAATCCACAGGCTATCGTTAGTTAAGGTTGGGGCCTGCGTAGACGTTTCCACCTGAAAACTACTCTCGGCAGGCGAAAGATTCTTAGCAACGAGTCAGGTCATGGTGCGTGAACCGTGGGGAATGGATTGCACACAGCCAATGAGGCGCGGTGCCTCATTTCAGAACTCGTGTAAAGGACCAGTTTCCGTGAACAAGATCTCTCGTACCGCTCGTTCGGTTACTTTCGCTGCCGTCGTTGGCCTCTCTATGGGTATCTCCGCTCCGGGGGCCCTGGCGCAAGACGGTGCTGTCGATGCACAGCCTGCTGCTGAGCAGGGCGCCGTGAACAAGGCAAACATCAATTTCAACCAAAAGGGCTCTATCACCCTCTTCAAGAAGAAGGGTGCTGAGTCTGGTACTGCGGCTACCGGTAAGGAAATGGCAGGCGTTCCGGGTGAGGCTCTGTCTGGCGTGACCTACAAGATCACCAAGCTCGATTACGACCTGCAGAAGGATGATTGGGCGGCGTTCCCGAAGTCGGCTGCTGACGTCAAGGACGACAAGAAGACTGCGGAAACCAAGGAAGAAACCACCGGCACTGATGGCAAGGCAGCTTTCACTGATCTGCCTTTGGGCATCTACTTGGTAGAGGAAACTAACGCTCCGGACGGCATCGTTGCCGGTGCTCCGTTCATCGTGTCGGTGCCGATGGTTAACGAGGCATCGGATGCCTGGAACTACGACGTCATCGCGTACCCGAAGAACACGGAAACCAAGACCGAGAAGACTGTCAAGGATGCAGATCAGAACATCCAGGACGCGTACACCTACACCATCAACGCGGATGCTCCGACCTGGGGTGCGGGTAAGAGCCTGACCGCCTTCCGCTTCGAGGATCAGCTGGACCAGCGTTTGGACTTCCAGAAGGTCACCGAGGTCAAGGCTGGAGAGACCGCTCTGGGTGCCGGTGACTACGAGGTCAACAATCCGGCTGAGAACGGAAACAAGCTCGTCGTTAAGCTGACCGACCAGGGCCTTGCCAAGGTTAAGTCCGGTGACAAGATGTCTCTGACCTTCGAGGTCAAGCGCAAGGAAGTGGGCGACACCACTGAGCTGAAGAACCAGGCTGACGTCATCTTCAACAACCCGAACACCGGCAACGAGGTCAAGAACAAGACCAATGAGGTCGTGACCTACCACGGCAAGCTGAAGGTTGTGAAGAAGGACGGCAAGGAGGACGGTAAGGTCCTGGAAGGTGCTGAGTTCGAGCTATACCAGTGCACCGCGGCAAATAAGCTGGGCGGTAAGTTGACCGTCAAGGAGCAGGACAAGTGGACCACCGGTGCTGACGGCACCATCACCATCGACGGACTGCACGTCACCGACTTCGCAGATAACGCACAGGTCACCGACATCAAGAAGTTCTGTCTGAAGGAAACCAAGGCTCCAGCGGGCTACGCACTGCCGGAAAACCCTGTTACCGAAATTGAGTTCACCCGCGAGAACATCGCGAAGACTGGTGAGCTCGAGGGTGACGACGCCGTCACCCTTGTTTCTGAAATTGAAAACATCAAGCGCGACACCCCGAACCTGCCGATGACTGGTGGTGCCGGTGTGGGCATCCTGGCTGCTATTGGCGCAGCGATTGTTGCTGCTGGTGCTTGGTTCGCTCGTCGTACCGCGCGCAACTAATAGCCGGGCATAGTTCCGGTGGCGCAGACTGTCCATGATGGTCTGCGCTGCGGGTCGGGTAATCAAAATATGGTGCTCGACCCAGTGAGGGGACTGGGCTAGGTATAGACTTCAGTCCCCTTCATTCTCTTTCGTTGTAATCCCGGTCGCGCTGCGCTAGCGCGTGGGACATTCTTTTGGGTGGTGCGGGTCGTTGACTACGGTGGTAGGCCAAAATGCAGGCCGACGGCACAGGCGCCGTGGAGGCCTAGTCCTTCCGGCGGTAGTCGTTGTCGTCGGGTTGTTGGTGATGCTGTACCCAGTGGTCTCGACCGCATGGAACAATTGGAATGCCTCAAGGGTGGCGCAGGAATATGCGCGACTGGATAAAGAGACACCGGCGCAGGTTCAGGATTCGGTTTGGGATGCTGCGCATGCATACAACGAGGAGCATACGTCGGGTCCGATTCTGGATCCGTGGCTGAACCGTATCGGGGTAGACAATCCCGACTATGAGGCTTATCTGAATCAGTTGGGTGAGAACGAAGCGATGGCCCGCCTCGTGTTCCCGGAGGTAGACGTTGATCTTCCGGTATTTCATGGCACCGCAGATGAGACACTGCAGCGTGGACTGGGACATTTATATGGTTCTGATTTGCCGGTAGGCGGATCAGGAACCCACTCCGTCATTACGGGGCATACGGGTCTGGCAAATTCGACGATGTTTGATCACCTCGACTCTGCCACCGAGGGAGACGTGTTCTACATCCAGGTTGCTGGCCACAAATTGAAGTACGTCGTCGACAGCATTCAAGTGGTTCTGCCGAGTGAGGTTGATGGTCTACGGCCAGTCGCCGATCAGGATTACGTCACGCTGATTACCTGCACCCCGTACGGGATCAACACACATCGCTTGTTGGTACGTGGCCATCAGGTTCCTATGGAGCCGGGGGAGGAGTCGGTATTTGAAGGCTCCCACGGCCCGGGTTGGCAATGGTGGATGTACGCACTGTTGGCTGCGGTGATTGTCATTGGTTGCTGGCTGGTGTGGTGGCTGCGACGGCAGAAGGCGGCCGGAGCGCAAGAAATTATTGGTGAGGAAAGTAGCGTGCGGGAGTAAGGCGATGAAGAGGTTGACAAATACTTGGTCGGCCCGAATGGTTGCCGTCGGAGTAGCGTGTGCAATTGCGTTCGCTGGGCCGGGCATGGTTGCTGCGGGTGCGGTACAGGTTGTCGGGCAACAGACTACTGGTGCGGAACGCACCGTAGATACGGATACGGTGACTGTTCGGCTTACGCAGGGCAATCCCGACGACGATGGGCAGGCACCTTCGGGAAAGATTCAGGGAGTCACGATACATCTGGCCCGGCTCGCCGGCCTAGATCCAAACAACGCTGACGATGTAGCACGCGTGCAAGACGCGGGTCTGGCCGAGGTTCGTGAATGGCGTACCGACGTGCACGTGGACCAGGTCACCGATGCCAATGGAGAAGTGACCTTTGACGGTCTAGCGGATGGCTTCTACGTAGTGACGTCGTCGGCGCCAGATAACTCCTACCGGGAGATCAACCCATTTGTGGTAGCGGTTCCATTCCACACTGTGGCGGACAATCCGAAACCAGTGCCAGGAGTAATTGTGGCCAAGACTCACAAACCGGGTGAAACACCAACGCCGCCCACGACGCCGACTACTCCGCCGTCGCATCCGAATACGCCGCAAACAACTCCAAACTATCCACCGACTAAGCCTGGGAATCCGCCACACCAACCCGAGACAACACCGTCGAGTACTCCAGGTGCAGGTAAGACCTCCACTCCGGCAGCTCCGTCGGGGAACAGTGGCTCATTGGCGATGACCGGTGCACAGGTACTCGGTGTGGTTGCCGCAGCGATGGTGTTGATCGCCACTGGTTTCGTGATGATTGCCTTTAGTCGCAGGAAGAATTCAGAAAGCGAGGGACGCTAATGTCCTGGACAGATGCTCACCCGGCCGAGCCGGTAGTGTACCGCTGGCGAGCTTTTGCGGCGTTCATTGCTGCACTGGCTCTCATTGTTGGTGTTGCTGCACCGGCTGCTCTGCCCGGAATCGTTGGTGCCGTCGCCGAAGCACAAACCACGGCTCTGCGCACCGAGCTCGATTCTGCAGACCAGCTGAGCCTGACTGCTGGCGACTCCGCAACATTTGAAGGCCACTTTGTTGACGCCGGAACCGTGGAGGAGTTGGAGTTCACTGTTGAGACTGCAGGACTGGAGTTCGAAGGCTCGGCCTACACACTGACTATCGACGGCGAAGAGATCCCCGTCCGCGAAGGAGACAACCTCGTTGTAAAATCAACCAGCTCTTCAGTGACTTTCCGAATCACTGGCCTTTCTACTGACGTGCCAGCAGGAGCAGCTTTCTCATTGAAGACCCCAGCGGTCGCAGAGGATTCCGAACTTAGTGGGATGTCCGTCGATGTGCGGGGAGTAGCCGAGGAGACGCCCAGCACGTCTTCAACGGAATCCAGCGAAACCCCAGAAGCTCCTTCGGAAGTGACTGAGCCGCTGGAAATTGCTGACGTTGACGAGGCTCCAGCTCGCCTGATGGCAGCACCGAACATTACCCCGTACGCTGCAGGCGACCGAACCATCACGATGCAAAACGATGGTTACGTGCTCAAGGGAAGCCGCTATATCCCGAACTTTAAGATTCCGTCCGGTGAGCTTTTTGGCGGCCAGCTGTCCATTCCGCAAGGCACGGTGGTTACCCTCAAATCCAGTGTTAACAGTTATTTATCGACTAACGATGAGGACCTGACGATCTATTACACAGGTGCCAACGGAGGTTGGTATGAGGCGAAGGTGACCTACAAAAGGATTAGCGCCAAGGAATACCAAGTCACCCTGCCGCAGATTACTATTGGTGGCACCGCACAGATTCAGTTTAAGGGTGTTCACCGCGGGCCAGCCAATACAGTGTTTACAGCTTCCTTCACCGTTCCTGCGAAAGAGGAGTGCCAAGATCCGGTTACAAGCAGACAGCCAAAGCGCGATCTCACCCCAGCTGAATTTGCCGACGGTAGCCCTGTCTACGTTGTAACCAGTGAACCTAAGGATCTTCGCCGAGACACTTCCATTCTGAGCCGTCAAGTCAACCAAGGCCGAGACTTTCGCCAGGTGGGAGAGTCCACTCCCTGGGTGTACAATGCTCTAGCCTTTGATTCGAGTGATAACTGGCTCTATGCGGTGAGCCAGAGTCGCGGCCGAAATGGTGATCCTTGCTACCCGGCAGGAAATCTCCTTCAGATCAATCCGGCAACCGGTGAAGTATATAATCTTGGGCCTATTTTAAAGGCCGGAAGTACCGGTACCCCGTTTGAAACGAGCGGCGACCGGGATGTCCTCAACGCTGGCGTGTACACCAGCGAGGGATTCTTTGTGGGCAACACGTCCACTTCTGGTAGCCGTCACCTTTATAAGGTCGACGTCGACAAAGTCACGGCTCAACGCGTGCTAGGAAGCCAGAAGTCCTACTCGGAGGACTGGGCGGTGCTCCCGCAGGCCCAGAAGTATATGTGGGGTTTCCAGAGTAAGGCTCAGGCAGGCGACAAGCTTATCCTTGAACGCATTGACACACAGACCGGCGACATCAGGACCTGGGATCTCACCGGCATCAAGACCTTCGATGGGCGCACGATCTCGAACCCCTCTGCTTCTTGGGGCAAGGCGTGGACCTACTCCAATGGAAACCTGGGCTTTGGCTCGGGTAGTGCGAATGCGAATCAGCTGGGCTTTGAGCTAAAGATCACCAACCCAGATGATGATAGCCCGAAGTTCGAGCTGGTCAACATAATGAACAACCTGCCTGCTTCATTTAACACGGACGCGGCCTCCGACCTAGTTCCGCCACCGCCAGGGCTGCAATCAAACATTGCGGTGAAGAAGCAACGCTCGGAGACCAAGGTGGTAAACGGCGAGGTGCGTACTTTCTGGACCATCTCCGTGGAAAACACCACGGATAACACCAGTTCGGGCGGCACATTCTGGGAATACCTACCAACGGATACTCACTATGGAGTGAACGCTTCCGGTCCCACTGCGAAATTCGAGGGATTTGGAGCAGGATCTACCGAGGTCAACGGTCAAAAGCCCGGGCCTGATCAGATTGCGCCGGGAACTGGTATTTATGCAGGCATGATTGTCCCATCCGGAGCGGACGGTGAGTCCCGATACATGATGGGCTATGTTGGTACTCTTCCAGGGCACGCGAAGGTAGAGTATGTCGTCTCTGCGCCGGTGCGAACAGATGAATACGGGAACCTCAAGACGGTATGTAGTCCGAACAAGGTTGCTTTCCAGGCTACGGACGGGGAGTCTAGCCCGGCTGAAGATGACAACGTCGCTACTGAAGCCTGTTTCAATAAGGTTGCCGTCGACAGCACACCGCAACCTGTTCCTGGTGCAGCGAATGAATATACCGCGAAGTACAACGTCGTAGTTGAGGCACCGGACGCACCTGGCTTCGACACCAACGACGTGATCTACGGCAAGCTCACGGACACCCCGAGGTTTGTTGGTGCTGCCACGGTTACTGGGGCCACTGTGATCTTCAAGGACGAGTTCAACAAGACCAGCCAGCCGCGTGCGTACCAAGGTGCCGGCCCCTTTGAGCTCAACAAGAATGACACTCCGAAGATCATTAAACCCAAGGGTGTTGATGGAAGCACTGGGCAGCACGTCTACGAGGTAACGATGCGTTTCAAGCTGGATCGTTCAAAGCTGGACAGCACCTCTGTACCCGCCGGCTACCCGAGCCAACCTTCAGGAAACACCCGCTGCTACACCAAGGGTGGCCTGTACGAGCCTAAATTTGGCCTCATGAATGAGGCAGAAATGGGCGGCTGGAAGGATACTGACTGTATCCCGCTGGAGACCAAGGAAACGATGGACGTCCTGCTCGAAAAGGCGAGCTATAACCCGGACAACCCGGACGAGATCCAAACAGACGAGTTGCTTGACGGCGCGCAGTTCACAGTCCACCGCGGTGACGCTGACGGAAACCTTAGGCTGAACGCAGATGGCAGCGTTAACACTGATGCTAACCCCGTGGTGAAGCAATCCACGACCACCACCACGGGCCGTGTGAAGCTCGAAGGCTTGGATGCCCCTGGCGTTTATTACCTCATCGAGACGAAGGCGCCGAACGGCTATAACCTGCTGCCCGCGCCGATCAAGTTCTCGACGGAGTGGGATCAGAATGGCAATGCAGTCATCAAGGTGCTCTCCGGAGGGACCGCGATCACGAGTAATAGGTGCGCTGAGTCTGACACCGCTGCCAACTGTGTGAAGAAGATCGGCGTCCTTCAGGTCGCTGACATCACCAAGGGTGCACTGCCCAAGACCGGTGGTGAGGGCGTAGGCCTGTGGGCGCTCGCTGGTGGCGCGATTGTCGCGGCAGGGTGCCTCGCTTTGCGACGTCGCCCGGCATAGAACCACCGCTTGCGGCAACTTTAGAAAAGGCCCGCTCTTCCAATAACCAGGGAAGGGCGGGCCTTATTGCATGCTCATTGTCGGTTAGGAGTCCTGCGGGTCGTCGTCAATCACGGTGTCCTTGGCATTGCTGACATATTTGCGCCACCAGTAGATGAGAAGAAGCACGATGATGGCAGCGGCAGCCAGAATGGCCCACATCCACCACTGCCAGTGAATACCAGAGCTGTTGAATGCGGCCTCGTCTTCCGGATCCATTGGCACTCGGTGGCCGGTGACGAGCAAGCGGTGGGTATTTACACCGTAGGGGGTGCAGGTAATGAGCGTAACGAGGTCCTGGCCTGGCTCACGGTGGAGCGAGCTGGTGTCCGCAGGCTCGACGACCCGAATATCGTGCACCTCGTACTTGAGCTTCTCGCCGCCGGCGGCGATGTAGAAAGCATCGCCCTTCTTGACCTTGGTGAGGTTGTCCCACAGCGTGGCATTCTGTAGACCCGTGTGAGCAGAGAGCGCTGCGTGCCTGCCCTCGCCGTTCCCCACGCCACCGACAGGTAGGTCCGTGCCGTAGAGGTGGCCAGCGCCGCGGGAGAGTGCTCTTTCTGAGGTGCCGTGATAAATGGGCAGATCGGAATCAATAGAGGGGATGACGATGCGACCCATGGCATCGGTCTCTGACAACACAGACAGGTATTGGCGGTAGCGCTGGTACTCGGGAGAGTTCTCGTCATCGGTGGTGGTCCAAGCGTCTTCCACACTGATTTGGCCCAGCTGGGCGTTGTAGGCCTGTGCCTCCTCCCAGGCGGTGTGCAGTACTTCTGGCGGGGCTTGCTTCTCCAGCTTGGCGTATTCCTCGGCGGCGCGGGATTGGGTGTGGTTGTTCCACTGCGTGGCCACGACGGGGTAGAGCAAGACACCGAGACCGACGAGGATCAGAATTAACGCAATGATGGCGTTGGGGTTGACGCCCTTCTTCTTGGGTGCGTCGCTGATTTCCGCTGGTTCGTGCTTGCCCATTGTGTCCTGCCTGTGGGGTTTGTTACCGCACGCCCTGGTATTGACGTGGGGGTAATTTTTGAATCTCAGGCTAGGGACGATGTAGCTCTGAGAGAAAACGTGTCTGTCTAGTCGCCGATAACGAAGCACAGGGCTTCATACCGATTCAGAGTGGCCTCGTCGATGGCTAAAATTTGATCAACCGCGCGCTGTTCGCGGAGCTCATCGATTGTGCGGGGCGCAAGATCTTGAAGTACATGCTCACGTTCAGCGCGAAGCTCCGCTGTGGTTTTGGGCGTGAAGATAGGGGCTGTCATGGTCCATCCTGTAGGTATGAAATTAGTCCATGAACTGGGAAAATACGTGGAGCCGACGACGGGAATCGAACCCGCGCCAGCAGCTTGGGAAGCTGCAGTTCTACCATTAAACTACGTCGGCGCAATGCAGAATGTGCATCGTCGTAAAGCTTAGCACCGCCGCCGCCCGAGGCCATAAAAGGCCCAGTGGGGAGGTAGACTATCAACCGTGCTTCTTTCTGATCGTGATATCCGTGCCGCTATTGCCGCTGATGCTCCCGAGCGTTTGAGCATCGAGCCTTTCGACGCCGAGATGGTCCAGCCTTCGTCCATCGATGTGCGCTTGGACAAGTTCTTCCGCGTGTTTAATAACTCGCGCTACACGCATATTGACCCCAAGCAGGAAATGCCGGACCTCACCAGCGAAGTGGAGGTGGCCGAAGGCGACGCCTTCGTGCTGCACCCCGGTGAGTTCGTGCTGGGCGCCACTCTGGAGAAGTTCACCCTGCCGGCTAACCTGGCGGGGCGTTTGGAAGGCAAGTCCTCCCTGGGTCGCCTGGGCTTGCTGACGCACTCCACGGCAGGCTTTATCGATCCGGGTTTCTCCGGGCACATCACGCTCGAGCTGTCCAACACCGCGAACCTGCCCATTTCACTGTGGCCGGGGATGAAGGTGGGCCAGTTGGCCATCTTTAAGATGTCCTCCCCAGCAGAAGCTCCGTATGGTTCCGGCGCGTTGGGCTCGAAGTACCAGGGCCAGCGTGGACCGACGCCGTCGAAGTCCTATCTGAACTTCCGCTAAACTTTTCGTTCTCGCCGCGCGCTTCAGGTCAACCGCGCCTAAAATTCCCGGTTATGCGTATGACTGTGATTGGTACCGGCTACCTAGGCGCGACGCACGCCGCTTGCATGGCGGAGCTCGACCACGAGGTGCTCGGCGTAGATGTTGATGAACACAAGATTGAAGCTCTCAAGAACGGCCGCGTGCCGTTCTACGAGCCTGGCCTGCCAGAGGTACTCGAGCGCAACATCGAGGCCGGCCGCCTAGACTTTTCCACCAGCTATGACGACGCCGCGGAGTTCGCCAACGTGCACTTCCTCGGCGTTGGCACCCCGCAGACCCACGGCTCCTACGCCGCGGATCTCACCTACGTGAAGTCTGTCATCACGGAGCTCGTACCGCGCCTCAAAGGCGAGCACATCATCTTTGGCAAGTCCACCGTCCCGGTAGGTACCGCGGCAGAGCTGCAGCAGATGGCCGATGAACTTGCTTCAGGGGGCACCAGCGTGGAGATTGCCTGGAACCCGGAGTTCCTGCGCGAGGGCTACGCCGTCAAGGACACCATCACCCCGGACCGCATCGTTCTCGGCGTCGGCGAGGCAGGGCGAGCCGACGGTGAAAGCAGTGCCGAAGAGGTCGCCCGTGAGGTCTATGCCCAGCCATTGGCGCAGAACACCCCGTTCATCGTGACGGACCTGCAGACCGCCGAGCTGGTCAAGGTCTCCGCCAACGCCTTCCTGGCCACCAAGATCTCCTTCATCAACGCCGTGTCTGAAATCTGCGAGATTGCCGGTGCGGACGTGGTGAAGCTTGCCGACGCCATCGGCTACGACGAGCGCATCGGTCGCAAATTCCTCGGAGCTGGCCTGGGTTTCGGCGGCGGCTGCCTGCCCAAGGATATCCGTGCCTTCATGGCGCGCGCCGGCGAGCTGGGTGCGGACCAGGCGCTGACCTTCCTGCGCGAGGTCGACGCCATCAACATGCGCCGCCGCGACCGCGTCGTGGACCTGGCCAAGCAGGCATTCGACGGCTCCCTTTTGGGCCACCGCGTTACCGTGCTGGGCTGCGCTTTCAAGCCCAACTCCGATGATGTCCGCGACTCGCCAGCACTCTCCGTTGCCGGTTCGCTCTCCCTGGCCGGTGCCGCCGTGACGGTCTATGACCCGCAGGGTATGGAGAACGCGAAGAAGGTGTTCCCGACGTTGAATTACGTGGCGTCGGCAAGCGAGGCACTCAAGGACACCGAGCTGGTCATCCTCGCTACTGAGTGGCAGGAATTCCGCGACCTCGACCCGGCTGAGGCCGGCGAGCTCGTGGCCCGCCGCCACATCATCGATGGGCGCAACGTGCTCAGCGTCGATGCTTGGCGCGAGGTTGGCTGGACCGTCGAGGCGCTTGGTCGCGTCCTTCCGGCACAGTAAACGCCGCAATCGCGGTGGTCAGTGGCACCGCTAGTGTCAAGGCCATCGCGCCCAGAAGGGAGCGCAGAACCTCCGTGGCGACGAGGTCACTGGAGAGGATCTGCAGGGCTGGGCGCTGCGCCGCCGTGATGAGCATGAGCAGGGGCAGGGCCGCGCCGGTATAGGTCAGCACGATGGTATACACCATGGAAGCGATATGGTCGCGGCCCACCTTCATGGCTGACAGGAAAAGCGCGCCGGGCCCGGCTGCGGGGTCGGCGGCGTGGAGCTCGCGCACGGTGGAGGCCTGCGCCACCGCGATGTCGTTGAGGCTGCCGAGCGCACCGATGATGAACCCGCACAGCAGCACGCCCACCACGGAAACCCCAGGCATGTAGAGCAGCAACTTGAGGTTATCCTCCGAGCTCGAGCCTGTTAACGCGGTGCTGCTTATCGACGCCCACCCCAACGCCCCCGACAACGCTAGCGCCACCAATGCGCCTCCCAGGGCGGAGGCTGATTTCCAGTTCACGCCGTGCACGAGAGGAACGGCGAGGAAAAGGATGGCCGCGCAGGTCACGAGCGCTAGTGGCAGCGCCGAATGGCCCTCAATGAGAGAGGGGATGAGGTAGAAGAAGACGATTGCCAAGCTGATTACAAGGCCCACCAATGCGCGCAGTCCGTGCCAAGCGGCGAAGCCGACGATGACAAGGGCCGCGATGATAGCCCACAACGCAAGGTTTCCATTGCGCTGGAAATCAGCGAAGGCATAGGTGCCGTCGCTGGAAACTGTCAGAATTACCTCGTCACCGGGGTGGAGGGTCGGGTCACTGGCCACGCCATAGAATACGAGCTGCGTCTTGCGGCCTGCGTCTGCGCCGGAGGTCAGGTCAATGAGGGCGCGGGAGCAGGAGGTGTCGTCGCCCTCGGCGGGGATGAGCGGGGCCTCATCGAAGGCGCGGCCCGTGTGGGGATCGGAGCACAGGTGGTTATCCACGGTCTCCACGGTGCCTTCGACTTGTGGATGATTGAGGGCGTAGGTGGTGGAAAAGTCCGGGCTGGTGTGCTCAGTGAGCGCGCTGGTGGGGCGGAGGATGAATAGTCCCGCGAGGGTTGCGAGGGCCGTGATGGCAAGAAATCCTAGGAGCCCCGTGCGCCACGGGCTGAGGTTAGTCATGCCTACTATTGTGAATGAGATTCATAATAAAGAAAACTATTGATGACGCGATCAACAAGTTATCCACAGGCTGGCGGCGGTGCCGTTGTGTGAGGCGGGTGGGGCGTTTAGCGTTGCTGGCATGAACCTCGTGGAAGCGCATCTTCGCAGCCAGGCGGCGGGCATCGAGCTCGTCGCCGGCGTTGCGGGGCTCAGCTTCGAGCAGCTGCGGGCATGGGGTCCGGAGTCTGTGGCGCGTTCCTTGCTGGCGCTTTACGACGTCTACTTTGCCTCCACCTCCTTTAACCGTAAACAAGCGCGTGCCGTTTCGGCGGCGCGCGCTAATGGGCACGACCTGCCCACGCTGCTGCTCATTGAACGCTTCGCAGGAAGGCTGAAGAAGCAGCGTGAGGCGTGGGATTTGCGCATTGAGTTGTGCGGCATTGCTGGTGATGAAAAGGCCGTGGCCCGCTATGCGCGCAAGCGCATTGCTGAGCTCAACCCGCCGCCCGCGCCGAAGCCGGGCGTGACAATTCGCCGCGGCAAGGAACTGTCGAAACTCACGCTCACGGCCCCGGCCGCGCTCATCGAGGACCTGCGTCCCAACATCGACGAAGACGATCCCGTCGGCTCGTTTACGGCTGCGTTTCGAGAAGGCCGCCTCGCCCGCCCCGTACCCCAGACCCTCGCCGTCATGGAGCTTCCCGAGTACGCCACAATCTTGGGCCGCTTGGGCGACCCGTCCACCCCGCGCCCCGACTCCGCAGAATCGAATGCGCCTTCCTCGGCACCTCTTTCCTGCACAACAGCGTCTTCTGCAGCCACAACTCCTGCTTCCAGCCAGCCCGCCGACGCATCACCGCCTAATGATTCTGACGAGCCTGCCATCGGAGAGACATCCGGCCACGACACCACAGCGTCCGGTGAGCCCGCAGCGCCGGACCTTGGGGATATCGTGATTCAGCTATCCAACGGTGCCAAGATCACGGGCAAAGAGCTCATCGAGCGGGAGCTCGCGGAAGAAGGCCTCGTCATGCTCGTCGACCGCGTCAAAGGCCCCGTCGAACTCCACCGCACCCAGCGCGTTGCTTCGGAGAAGCAGCGCATCATGGCCAGCGGTGAGCAACCCACCTGTGCCTGGGGCCGTTGCCTGTGCGGCGCCGACTATTGCCAGATACACCACATCCAAGAATGGAGACACGGCGGCGAAACGAATCCTGAAAACCTCACCCCGCTGTGCAAATACCACAACGCTATTAACGGACTGCCGGGTCGTGGCCGCATCGTGCGGGAAAACGGCAAGGTTAAGTGGGTGCCGGCTGGTCCCCGCGATCCGCGGGAACCGGTACATCCGCACCGCGCACCACGCGCCCAGCGGATTCACGAAAACCGTCAAGACACAGTAAGCACCGTTGCGGTGCCTAGCACAAGCCGTCGCGCCCAGACCGCAAAGCCGGCCGAATCACCGACATCCACACGTTCTGAGCCGGGAAGTCCCGCCCCACCCGACTGCTAGCGTTTGAGCCAAGAGGCGCCTGAATGCTTCTGGCAGCGAGGGCGCCTCTTTACGCCTGCCCGATCGTGGGAAGCAGGGCTACTGGCGGTAGCTCACCAGGAAGTTGCCGAGCCGCTCAATCGCGTTCTCCAGCTGCGATGCCCACGGCAGCGTAACCACGCGGAAGTGATCCGGCGTAGGCCAATTGAAGCCGGTGCCTTGCACCATGAGGATCTTCTCGGCGCGCAGAATGTCGAGCATGAGCTTCGAGTCATCGTGGATCTCATAGACCTCTGGGTCCAAGCGCGGGAAGCAGTACAGCGCGCCCATCGGCTTTACCACGGACACGCCGGGAATCTCGTTGAGCTTCTCGTAGGCAATATTGCGCTGCTTGAGCAAGCGCCCGCCCTCACCGGTGAGCTCATAAATGGACTGCCGCCCACCCAGCGCCACCTGGATCGCGTGCTGTGCCGGCACATTTGGGCATAGGCGCGTGCCCGCCAGCAAGTCCAAGCCCTCGATGAAGCCACGCGCATGGGACTTCGGGCCCGTGAGCACCATCCAGCCGGCGCGGTAGCCGGCCACGCGGTAGGCCTTGGACAAGCCATTAAACGTGATCGTCAGCAAATCTGGGGCCAGGGAGGCGATGGAAATGTGCTTCGCACCGTCATACAGAATCCGGTCATAAATCTCATCCGCCAGAATCAGCAGGTTATATTCGCGCGCTACATCCACGATTTTCTGCAGCGTTTCACGCGAGTACACGGCACCCGTCGGGTTATTCGGATTAATGACCACAATGGCCTTGGTCTTCTCCGTTACTTTCGCGCGAATATCTTCAATGGAGGGATTCCAATCGTCCTCCTCATCGCACAAATAGTGCACAGGCGTGCCACCCGCCAGCGACGTCGCCGCCGTCCACAGGGGGTAGTCAGGGGCGGGGATGAGAACCTCATCGCCGTCGTCAAGCAGCGCCTGCGTCACCATCGAAATCAGCTCGGACACGCCGTTGCCCAAGTACACGTCATTGACGTCGAAGCTGGGGAAATCCTCCAGCTCATAGCGGGTTACAATCGCGCGCCGTGCCGGGATAATACCCTTCGACGTGGAGTAGCCCTGCGAGGTCGGCAGCGCCGCAATCATGTCGCGCATGATGACATCCGGCGCATCGAAACCAAACACCGCCGGGTTGCCGGTGTTGAGCTTCAGAATGCTGTGCCCGTCGAGCTCCATGCGCTCGGCCTCCGTAGAAACCTCGCCGCGAATATCGTAGGCAACGCCCTGTAGTTTGGTGGATTGATCAAAAATCCGGTTCTGAGTCATGCCGGATATGTTACTTCTGGTTCCACTGTTCCAGCTTGCGTTTGGCCAGATTCATCGCATCCCCAGTAATTTCACTTGCTTGGCGACGCCTCTCCGCCCACTGCGCCTGCTCCAACGCCCGCATCTGCGCGCGTTCTTCAGCGCCGGCGGCTTTCAGCTCGCGCATGCGCTGGCGCTCGATCTGTCGCGGCGACGGACGGTGCCAGGACTCCGGCCCCACCTTGGCCACGTAGAGCATGATCCACAACGCGGGGATGAGGAAGAGCAATCCGGTGCCGGTGAGTGCGGCGGTGACGCCGGACAGAGCAGCGAAGGATGCAATCGAGCCGAAAAAGAGCCCTAGCGAGCCAACCAACGCGGTGGCCAAGCGGGGTTTCCGGGTTGATTGGTAGGCGCGGGCGACCTCACCTTGGGAGTAGATCTTGAGCTCGCTGCTGGCCTTGGTGGGGATATCCATGAAGACATCTGCCAGTTCGCGGCGGGTCGTTGCCTGCATCACCGCGTCGGTGCGCTCCTCAAACTCATCCATGGTGAGGCGACCTTCACCCAACGCCTGGGCGAGGTCATTGACGGCGTCGGTCCGTTCGGCGTCGGAAAGCCGCATGCTGAAAGGATTAGTCACATTGGCTATTTTAACAGCCTTAATCCTCTGCCTTTGCGGGTTCCTTTTCGCGCACAAGGCCGGAGAGGAACGGGAAGATTGCAACGGTGAGCGCGCCGCCGGCGATGAAGATCGAGGCGATCTCAGAATCGACGATGCCCGAATCCACCGCTAGCGTCATCACCGCCACGATAATGGGCAGGCCGGTCGCCGCGTAGAGGGCAACCTGGATGCGTTCGCGGGTGGTTTCGACGTTGGAGCCGGTTTGGTGAAGGTTTTCGCGTAGGAACACCGGCAGGCCGCGGGTCACCAGGATGAGCAGCGGGATGCCGAGGACCTTGATGGGTTCGTCCAGGATGACGTTCCAGTCGATTGCCATGCCGGAAACCACGAAGAAGACGGGGATGAGCATGGAATAAAAAACCACGTCGAGGCGGTTTTCCAAGCCTTTATGGAACTCATCGGGAATGATGCGGTTGAGGATGATGCCCGTTGCAAAGGCGCCCAGGACGATGTCGAGTTCGAATACCGCCGTCACTGCCATGAGGATGGCCAACATCAGGATGATGAGACGCATGATGGTTTGGTTGGTGGAGCCCGCCCCGGAGATGAAGGCATCCTTGAACCACGGCATGAGGGTGGTAATGGCGAAGGGCATGACGGCCACGGTGACCGCGATTGCGATGAAGGCGAGAAGAATCAGCATCGTTGTCCACGTGGAGCGCGAGCCCAACAGGAGTGCCATTGCAGTAATTGGCGCGACCTCACCGATCGCGCCGTGGATGACCACGGAATCGCCCACTCGAGTGCCCAGGAGTTTGTCCTGTTTGAGCATCGGGGTGATGGTGCCCAGTGCAGTCGAGGTCAAAGCGATGGCCATGACGATGGCGCTGGGGATGTCATCCATGAGGAAGTAGGCGCCGACGCCACACGCCACCACGCAGATGAGCCACGTGGATAGCCCTGTGGCGGCTTCCTTCGATTTCAGGGCGGCGAGGTCAATTTCGAAACCCGCAAGGAGGAACAGCGCGCCCACGCCGAGCTCCTTGAGCATGCCAATGCCGGGGTCTTCGTGCGCCAAGCCCAACATCGAAGGGCCGATGAGCATGCCGAAGAAAATAAGCAGCGCCACGGCCGGCATCTTCTTGCCTAGGGCATGGGATACCAACGGTGCTAGCAGCGCTACCGCCATGATCCATGCGAAGGACACCAGCGAGTCGGTGTAATTGCTTTCGCCCGAGGCGAGGACGTAGGTCACGTCAGTGTGCATGGAGTAGAGCGTACCTGTGGGGTATCAGGCACGCCTACCTTGCGCGGCGTTGATGTGGCCGACGTCGCACTAGTCCTTGCTTTCCGACGCCCCTTCCTCCGGAGCCTGCGGCGCAGCCGGAGCCTTCGGCGGGGTAATCGGCGCGGACGGAGCGGCGGGTGCTGCTGGCGCAGTCGGAGCTTTCGGCACCGAAGGAGTATCCGCGGGTGCTTGCGGTGCCGCGGGCGCTGCCGGAGCTACGGGTGCTTGCGGTGTGTTTGGCGTTGTTGCAGCCTTGGGCGCCGCCGGGGGAATTGCTGGCGCTGCCGGAGCGCCGGGAACGTTTGGTGTTGTCGTAGCTTTGGGCGCCGCCGGGGCAGTCGGTACAGCGGCCGCGTTTGGCGTCGATGGTGCACCGGGTGCCTGGGGTGCGGCAGGTGCTGCGGGGGCGTTCGCTGGTGCCTGGGGCGCGGCGGGTGTGTTCGCTGGTGCCTGCGGTACAGCGGTTGCGTTCGGTGCCGGAGTGTTTGCAGATGGAGCCCCGGGCGCGTTCGGTGCGGGCGGTGCTGCAGGTGCTTTGGTAGCACTTGGTGCCGTAGGAGCAGTTGGAGCTCCTGCCACCTGAGGCGTAGTTGGGGCCTGCGGGGCACTGGGAGCCGTTGGCGAAGCCGCGCTGGGTGCAGTCGGCGTTGATGGCGCCTGCGGTGCGCTCGGCGCGGCGGGTGCTTGCGGTGCGCTCGGCGCGGCGGGTGCTTGCGGTGCGCTCGGCGTGCTGGGGGCAGATGGCGCTGCGGGCGTGCTCGGCGCGTTGGGCGCGGATGATGACGCGGGCGTGCTTGGCGCTGCGGGTGCTTGCGGCGCGGTGGACGGGATGCTGGAAGCCTCCTCCGAGGCGGGCTTTTCTGGGACGGGTTCGCGGCGGGGCGTATCGAGGAAGGCCTTCTCGCGCGCGGCGGGAAGTTCGCCAGTGGGGGCAATGGCGTCGCGCAGCATGAGCGCCACATCGCTGACCTGTGTCTGCGGCGCGATGGACTTCACGCCACCGGTGAGCATGACATTGCAGAACGGGCAGCCCGTCGCAATCTGCTCCGCGCCCGTCGCCACGGCCTGCTCCGAGCGGAACTCATTAACCCGATTTCCCAAGTTTTCTTCCATGAACATGCGCGCGCCACCGGCACCGCAGCAGAAGGCCGCATCGCGGTTGTGGTCCATCTCCGCAAGCGATGCACCGGTCGCCTCGACGAGCTCACGCGGCGGGTCGAAGACCTTGTTGTGGCGGCCCAGGAAGCACGGGTCGTGATACGTAACGGGTCGGCGATTCTCCGGGGAACGCGGCACGGGCACGAGCAGCTTCTCCCGCACCAAACGGTTGAGCAGCTGCGTGTGGTGCAGCACATCGAAATGGCCGTCGAAGTCCGGGTACTCGTTGCGAATCGTATTGAAGCAGTGCGGGCACGTCGTGATGATTTTGCGCTGGCCCTTCGGGACGCCGGCGAAGGCGTCGTTAAGCGTGGCAACATTCTGCTCCGCCATCACCTGGAACAGGAACTCATTGCCGGCACGGCGCGCCGGGTCACCGGTACAGGTCTCGCCCGTGGCCAGCACACCGAACTTCACGCCGGCGGTGTGCAGCATGTCCACCACCGCGCGCGTCGTGGCGCGGCCCTTGTCGTCGTAAGCACCCGCGCAACCGACCCAGAACAGGTACTCCAGGTCCGAAAAGTCGGCGGCGTCCTCGCCGATGATCGGCACCTCGATGCCGTCGGCACGCGCCTCATCAATCCACGCGCGCCGCTCCGAAGCGTTGCGGCCCCACGGGTTGCCCTTCGTCTCCATGTTCTTAAACAGCCCGGTCAGCTCCGACGGGAAGTCGGATTCCGCCAGCACCTTGAAGCGACGCAGGTCCGCCACGTGGTCGATGTGCTCGATATCCACCGGGCACTGGTCCACGCACGCACCGCAGTTGGTACAGGACCACAGGACGTCATCATCAATCGTGCCCGCCATCGCCAGCACGTTGAGCCCCTCGTGTGGGTTGTAGTTATCCAGCGCGCTCTGGCGCAGGTCCATCATGAGCTTCTTCGGGCTCAGCGGTTTGTCGGTGTTCCATGCGGGGCACAGGTCCTGGCAGCGGCCGCATTCGGTGCAGGAGGAGGCGTCGAGAAGCATCTTCCAGCTCCCTGGCTCGAGGTCCTCCAAGTCCGGCGTGGGGAGAGCGCCCAGCGCCTTCTCGCCGTCGGCGTTGCGTTGGAAGAAGATGTTGAAGAACGCCATGAAGCGGTGCCACATCACGCCCCATTGGAAGTAGTGGGCGATGCACGCGATGAACACCAGGCCCGTGAGCAGCTTCACCAGGGCAAAGAATTGCACCATGCTTGGCGACGCCTGCATAACCCCCGCCACACGCATCGTCAAGAAATCAGCCCACGGGGAGCCACCGCCGTACGTGGCGATCGCAGCGGCCTTGACGGCGAACATGCCGAGGCCTTCGAGGAAGACGATGGCCTCCACCAGGCGTGCGGGGAAGACCTGCGAATTGTAGAAGCGGCTGCCGCGATCGGTGTGGCCGAGCTTCAGGCGCACGCCGATGAGGAAACAGATACCGAGCACGGTGCCGATGGCGAGGACCTCTTCGATGAAGTGGTACACCGGCCAGTCGCTGAGCCACGGCCAGCCTTTATCGGGCGCGAAGGTTTGGATATAGGCCTCGAACCACACGATGGCGCCGAAGAGGAAGCCCACCATCACGAGCCAGTGCGCGGCGTTGACCAGCGGCCGGCCTTTGAAGTGGGTATGGCCGAAGACTTCGATGAGCACGCGGCCGAGGCGCGCCATGGGGCGGTCGGTACGGTTCAGCTGTGTGGGCCCGCCGGAGCGGATGAACCGAAACAGCACCGTGAGGCGGTAGAAAAAGTACAGCCACACCGGGACCGATGCGGCGATGGCAATCCAGCCGAACATGAGCGCTCCTTTGATTGCTGCTGTGCGTGCCTCCTACCTTAAATCCTCGCCGTCTAAATCAGTGAGTCAGGATTCAGCTATCATCTTGAGGGCTAAGAATTCAGGAGGCGTTGTGGGCAGAATCAATGTTCCGAAGGCCGCAGTGGGCCTCGTTGCGGGCTTCGCAGCATTCGGAGTGGCCGGAGTTGCGGTTGCGCAGGGCGGTCTGACGGCGAATCTGGCGCTCTCGGGTACGTTCTTCAACGTCAACATTCGTCACTTGGAAGGCGATGGCTTTTCCTTGTTTGTGGATAGCGACAAGAAGGGCGAGGAGGATGTTCCCACCGCGCGGCTAAAGATGGAACACGCCGTGGCCTCGGATTTGTGTCTTTATGTCACCACTGACCTGCCTGCGGTGGGGGAGTCCACGCTCGCGCTCAAGGCGAAGGGCGATAACAGTGTGGAGGCCACTGGTCTCCTCGTTGGTGCGTCGAATATCGAGGGCTCGCTGGTCATGCAGGACGCGAACGTGGGCATCGACGCCAGCCAGCTGTCCCAGTCCGCCGACCCGGGGACGTGGGGCCTCTATGCCAAGCAGGTTTCGCTGACTGCCGACGACGTCCGTGCCACCTCCCTCGGCGCGAAGACCTTGTCAGCGAAGAACGTGGGCGTCTCTGTGGAGCGGGGCCGCGGCAATGTCTGCTGATCACGCTGGGGATTCCGACGCAGCACTGCATGGAGCGGAAGCGCCGGATTCTCTCGATGTCGACCAGGCTGTAGCTCCCGCGGCAGCCACAGGCGGGGTGTGGGCGCGGTTTAAGGCGTGGCGTGACCGGCGGCCGTTCTTTCCGGGGTTGCTGCTCATACTTTCGGGAATCGTCATCGCTATGCCCGCCTATTTCACGGTGCAGATTTCGGATTTACTCGTGATGATTTCCACGGTATCGGGTGTGTCCACGCTGCTCATCGGGGCGCTGCTCGTCATGTTTGGTCTCGGTGCGTGGTTCCGTCCCACCACTGCGACGTACCTGGGCGTGCTGGGCATCATCGTGGCCGTAATCGCGCTTCCCACCTCCAACCTGGGTGGCTTCCTCATCGGCTCAGTGCTCGGCATCGTTGGTGGCGCACTGACCTTGGCCTGGGAGCCTAGCGATGGTTAATTGCCGTCGTTTGCGTTGGCATCAGAGCGTGGTTCGCCCTGCGCGCGTGAAGGTCGGGGTAGCCGTGCTCAGCGCGCTAATCCTGGGGAGTAGTGCGGGACTAGTTGGGGCGCAAGTTGCGCCCGCACAACCTTATTTCTCCACCGTGACGGCTGATGAGGTGACGCTGACGGGGAACGTGAAAGCCTCGCTGGGCACGATGCCCACCCGCGACGGGGAGGTGCGCGTCCTCGAGCTCACCGGGGACCGCCTCGTTGTGCGCGATTTGGCTATCACGCTGCCGGGCAACGCCGGCGATGGCCTGCTCACTACGGACGACGCCTTGACCGAAGTGGAGGGTTCAGTGCGTATCGTGGCGACGTCCCTGACCTCCACGCCCACCGTCGAAGGCGTGCGCACCGTGCCCGTCACGGCGGATCTCACCAGCGACGATATCAATGCCGTCCTCGATCAGCTCGGTATACCCCAGCCGAATCCTGTCCCAGACGCCGAGCTTCCCGACGCCCTCATGGAGCACCTTTCCTTAAGCGACGTCACCCTTGAGCTGGCGAACCTCACGGGTGACACGTTCTCGGCCCCGACGATGTCTGTGACCGTCGACTAGCTCGCGTCCTCGCGGAACTGGTTCAGGCGCCAGTAGGCGCCGTGGGCGTCGAGAAGCTCGGCGTGGGTGCCCTGTTCGACGATGCGGCCTTCTTCCATGACGATGATGAGGTCGGCGTCGCGAATCGTGGAGAGGCGGTGCGCGATGATGAAGGAGGTGCGGTCCGCGCGCAGCGCGTTCATGGCTTGCTGAACGAGCACCTCGGTGCGGGTATCCACGGATGAGGTGGCCTCATCGAGGATGAGCAGCGCCGGCTGCGCCAGGAAGGCGCGGGCGATGGTGATGAGCTGGCGCTCGCCGGCGGAAATCGCGCCGCCATCCTGGTCAATCTTGGTGTCATAGCCCTCGGGGAGGGAGTGGACGAAGCGGTCCACGTAGGTGGCCTTCGCGGCGGCAATGACCTCCTCGTCGGTGGCGTCGAGGCGGCCGTAGCGGATGTTGTCCATGATGGTGCCCTCGAAAACCACGGCGTCCTGCAGCACCATGCCCACCTGGGAGCGCAGCTCGTGGCGGGATATCTGCGCGGTGTCGACGCCGTCGAGGCGGATGGTGCCCGAATCGATGTCGTAGAAACGCATGATGAGGTTGACCAGCGTGGTCTTGCCAGCCCCCGTGGGGCCGACGATCGCCGCGGTCTGCCCCGGCTCCACGCGCAGGCTGAGGTCCTGGATCAGCGGCTTGTCGGGGTTGTAGGAGAAGTAGACGTCATCGAATTCCACGAGCCCCTTCGCACGCCCACCCAAGCGCGAGGTGGGCTCCTCGGCGGGTTCTTCTTCGGCGTCGAGGAACTCGAAGACGCGCTCCGCCGATGCCACGCCCGACTGCACCTGCTGCATCATGCCGCCGAGCTGGCCCAGCGGCTGGTTGAACTCGCGGGAATACTGGATGAAGGCCTGCGCGCCGCCCAACGTCAGCGAGCCGGAGGCCACCTTGAGCGCGCCCAGCACCGCGATGACCACGTACGACAGGTAGGAGATGAACTGCATGATCGGCATCATCATTCCGGCCAGGAACTGCGCCAGCGACGCGGAGCGGAACAGCTCCTCGTTGCGCTTATCAAACTCCTCCGTCATGGAATCGATGCGCCCGAAGACAGTCGCTAGGTCGTGGCCGGAGAAGGCTTCCTCGACCTGTCCGTTGAGGTCACCGGTGGCCTTCCACTGCGCCTTGAATTGCTTCTGCGCGCGCGAGCCAATGACTGCAATCACCACCGCGGTCAGCGGCAGCGCCAGCAGCGCGACGAGGGCTAGCTGCCAGGACACGGTGAACATCATGACCGTGATGCCCACGACCATGAGCAGGTTGTAGAACAGCTGCGAGATGGCCTGTTGGAGGGCGGACTGGATGTTATCGGCGTCGTTGGTGGTGCGCGAGAGAAGGTCACCGCGCGACTGCGTGTCGAAGTAATTGAGCGGCAAGCGGTTGAGCTTGGCCTCGATGTTCTCGCGTAGGTCGAAGACCACCTTCATCACCAGAGAGTTGAGCAAAAAGCCCTGCCACCACTGGAAGAGAGAGGACACCACGTACATCGCAATCACGATGCCAATAATCGTGCCCAGCTTGGAAAAATCAATGCCGAAGCCGGGGTGCAAGTCCATTGCTGAGGCCATGTCGGCGAACTTTTCCTGCCCACCCGCGCGCAGCGCCGCGATCGCCTGGTCCTTGGTTACACCAGCGGGCAGCTGGCGGGAGATGACGCCGGAAAAAATAACGTCGGTGGCCATGCCCATGACCTTCGGCGCGGCCACGGCGAGGAACACGCAGATGATATTCATCGCCGCAATTGCCCAAAGCTGCGCCTTGAACGGCGCGAGGAGACCAAAGAGGCGCTTGGCGGAGGGCCAGAAGTTCTTGGCTTTGCGCGGGGCGTTCTCGCCGGTCTTCTCCTCGATCTCGGCAGTGGTGTCTTCACTCAACGTAGCGTTGTCCTGCTCAGTCATTTATGCCACCTCCGAGGTCTTCTGGGATTCCACAATTTCGCGGTAGGTCTCCGATGTGTCCAGCAGCTCCTCGTGTGTGCCGCGGGCGACGACGCGCCCGGCGTCCATGACCAGAATCTGGTCGGCATCCACGATCGAGCTCACGCGCTGCGCCACGATGATGGTTGTGGCTTCGGCGGTGTACTCGCGCATTCCGGAGCGCACGGCGGCATCCGTGAGCACGTCCAGCGCGGAGAAGGAATCATCAAAGAGATACACCAACGGGCGGGCGACGAGCATGCGGGCGATGGACAGGCGTTGGCGCTGGCCGCCGGAGACGTTGGTGCCGCCCTGGGAGATGTGCATGTCGAGGTCCTCAACAAAGTCCGCTTGGGCCACGCGCAGCGCGTTCCACAGCTCCTCATCGGTGGCCTCCGGCGCACCCAGGCGCAGGTTGGAGGCCACGGTGCCGCTGAACAGGTAAGGCTTCTGCGGCACGAGGCCCACACGCTTGACGACGTCTTTACGAGCCATCTCGGCGATATCGGTGCCGTCGAGAAGCACGCGGCCCTTCGTCGGGAGATAGAGGCGCGGGATGAGGGAGAGCGCGGTGGTCTTGCCGGAACCGGTTGCGCCGATGAGCGCGGTGGTGGTGCCGGGGGTGGCGGTGAAGGAGACGTCGTGAAGCACGGGCGCTTCGGCGCCGGCGTATTGGAAGGAGACGTTGTCGAATTCGACGACGCCCTCGGAGTGCTCCGGGGTACGGGGCTGAGCCGGCTCGGTGATGGAGGGTTCGTGTTCGAGGACATCGGTGATGCGGCGCGCGCAAATGATGGCGCGGGGGAGGATCATCGCCATGAAGGTGCCCATCATGACCGCGGCGAGGATCTGCAGCAGGTACTGCAGGAAAGCGGTCAGCGAGCCGACCTCCACGAGCCCCTCGTCCACACGGTGGCCACCGAACCAGAGGACTGCGCCGGTGGCCACGTTGAGAATGACGGTGATGATGGGGAACATGAGAATGAACAGCTGGCCGACCTTGAGGGAGAGGTTGGTCAGGTCGCGGTTGGCGGTGCGGAAGCGCTCGGCTTCGTGCTCCTCGCGAGTGAAGGCGCGGACGACGCGGATGCCGGCGATTTGCTCGCGCAGGGTGCCGTTCATGACGTCGAGCTTGCCTTGCCAGGCGCGAAAGAGCGGCATGAGTCGGACGATGATGACGGAGATGGCGGCCAGCAGCACGATGACGGAAACCGCGACGAGCCAGGACATGCCGGCGTCTTCGCGGATGGCCATGATGATGCCGCCGATGGACATGATGGGGGCAGTGACCATGAAGTTGAGGATCATCATGTAGACCATCTGGATCTGCTGGACGTCGTTGGTGCCGCGGGTGATGAGGGTGGCGGTGCCGAAGTTGCTCATGTCTTCGGCGGAGTAGCGGGTGACGCGGCGGAAGATATCGGAGCGCAGGTCGCGGCCGAGGCCCATGGCGGTGCGGGAGCCGAACCAGATGGCGGCGATGGCGGCGATGACTTGGGCGAAGGCCACGATGAGCATGATGCCGCCGGTGTGCCAGATATAATCGATGTCTACTTGGGCCACGCCCCTGTCGATGATCTTCGCGTTGAGCGAAGGCAGGTAGAGCGTTGCCGCGGTGGATAGTGCCTGGAGGAGCAGCACCGCGATGACGTAGCCGGTATAGGGCTTGGAGCGGGATAAAAGGATGCGAACGAGTTCCATGTGCCAGCGTTTCGTGCATGTTGGCGGCCGCGCGGTTGCTGCGCTGGGCCGCTGAAGGGCATTGACCGCAAAAGTCTATCCGTTATGGTTGCGCGGGCGCTAGCCCGCGCGTCTAGCGAGTGCGGTGGTGCGAGGACTGGCAGCAGGCTTCCCCGTATCAACGCGCGAGCGCTTAGCTCGCGCGCTCGCGCGCTAGAAGCACACCGGTGCGCGCTGGGCCTGTTCCGTGACGGTGGCCCAATCTTCTACGTCGGGGGTGGGGTGGCAGAGGCCCTCCCATGTCGTGATGGCCACGCCGCGGGCCATGAGTTCCAGTAAAACCAAGTGGCGGTCGCCGGAGGCGGAAAGCTGGTTGAGATCCGAATGGTTGATGTCCGCGTCCGGGCCATTACCCACGCGCACGTTGCCGATAAGCCGCAGGCGCGGCGTGGTCCCCTTCGGGCATGGCGCGGCGATAGATTCTGCGCCGGAGAGCCCAGCGAAGCGTCGCAGCAAACCGAAGGGCGCAGGGCGCTGGCAGTACAGGTCCACGCACAGCCCGGCCCCGATGAGTCGCTCGGCGGTGGAGAGCGCTGCGGGGCCGTCCCCGACGATGGCTACACGCTGCATAAGAACCCCTTCAGTTCAGTAAAAATAGACTGTCTAGTCTGTAAATCTAGTCCGCTCGGTTCAGTCTGGCTAATTTTTATTCTCCCTACTACCCAAGCTCACAGCCCTCGTGCCCCTTAGTGGGGCTGCACACAAGCACAGCTGCCTTTAATGTGAGGAGTCATGACCGAACCGATTAACCTGCTGGACCGCGGCGACTACCGCGACCCCAGCATTAGCCCCGAAGGCACCCGCGACACCGCGCCGCTCGAGCCTGCCGTGGCCCAGCGCAACCAGGAACTCGTCGACAAGTGGGCCGATAAGCTCCACGATGCCTCCGCCGAAACGATTACCGCGTGGGCCGCCGAACACGCGCCGGGCCGGCTCGCCGTCACGATGTCCATGGAAAACACCGTGTTAGCCGAGCTCGCGCACCGCGCCCACTTAGACGCCGACCTGCTCTTCATCGACACCGGCTGGCACTTTCCGGAGACGCTTCAGGTAGCGGGGGACGTCGCCAAGCGCTATGCGGACCTGCCGCTGGTGACCGTGCTCCCGCTGCTGAGCCCAGAGGAACAGGACAAGATTTACGGCCCGCGCCTCTATGCGCGCGACGTTGCGGCCTATAACCGCATGCGCAAGGTGGAGCCGCTCAACATGGCCATGGACCCCTACGTCGGGTGGGTCACCGGCCTGCGCCGCGCCGATTCCGAGCACCGCGCCACCGCCCCGGCGCTGAGCCTGGACCGCACGGGACGGCTGAAGATTTCCCCGATTATTACCTGGGACCTCGATAACACCGACGCCTACATCAAGGAACACGATCTCATCATTCACCCCCTCACCCTGCAGGGCTACCGTTCCATCGGCTGCGCGCCGTTGACCTTCCCGGTAGGCGAGGGCGAGGATGCACGCTCCGGGCGTATTTTCGCTGACGGCAAGACAGAATGCGGGTTACACGAATAATGACTCTTTCACCACACCTTAAAGATTTAGAGAACGAATCCCTCCACATCCTGCGCGAAGTCGCCGGGCAATTCGACAAGGTAGGTCTGCTCTTTTCCGGCGGCAAGGACTCCGTCGTCGTCTTCGAGCTCGCCCGCCGCGCCTTTGCGCCGGCCACAGTGCCCTTCGAGCTCATCCACGTGGATACCGGCCACAACTTCCCGGAGGTCATCGACTTCCGCGATCAGCTCGTCGAGGAAACCGGCGCGCGCCTGCACGTGGCGCTGGTCCAAGACTGGATCGACCGCGGCGACCTCCAGGAGCGCCCCGACGGTACCCGCAACCCGCTGCAGTCCGTGCCGCTGGTGGAGACCATCGCGGAGCGCGGCTATGACGCCGTCCTGGGTGGTGCGCGCCGCGACGAAGAACGCGCCCGCGCCAAAGAGCGCATCTTCTCCATCCGCGATTCCTTCGGTGGCTGGGACCCGCGCCGCCAGCGCCCGGAGCTGTGGGACCTGTACAACGGCGGCAAGATGGCCGGCGAAAACGTCCGCGTCTTCCCCATTTCCAACTGGACTGAGTCCGATATTTGGGAATACATCGGCGCGCGCAACCTGCAGCTTCCCTCCATCTATTATTCGCACCAGCGTGAGGTGTTTAACCGCAACGGCATGTGGCTGACACCAGGCGAGTGGGGCGGACCGCGCGAGGATGAACCGTTGGAGACCCGCACCGTGCGCTACCGCACCGTGGGGGATATGTCCTGCACCGGTGCCGTGGAATCCACCGCCGCCTCGCCGGATGAAGTGCTCGCGGAAATCTCTATTTCCACCCTGTCCGAGCGCGGAGCCACCCGCGCCGATGACAAATTGTCCGAGTCCGCCATGGAGGACCGCAAGAAGGAAGGCTACTTCTGATGACGACTACCCTCGCGCCGAATGTCGGCGCCCTCAAACAACGCGATACTCTGCGCCTGTGCACCGCCGGATCCGTCGATGACGGCAAGTCCACCTTCGTGGGCCGTCTGCTCTATGACACCAAGTCCGTGCTCGCGGACCAGGTGGAGTCCATGGAGCGTTCCTCCGCCGACCGCGGCTTCGACGGCATGGACCTCTCCCTGCTGGTGGACGGCTTGCGCGCGGAGCGCGAGCAGGGCATCACCATCGACGTGGCCTACCGTTACTTCGCCACCGATAAGCGCACCTTCATCCTCGCCGACACCCCCGGCCACGTGCAGTACACGCGCAACACGGTCACCGGCATGTCCACCTCCCAGGTGGTGGTGCTGCTTGTCGACGCCCGCAATGGCGTCGTCGAGCAAACCCGCCGCCACCTCAACGTGGCAGCACTCTTGGGCGTGCGCCACGTGATTCTGGGCGTGAACAAGATCGACCTGGTGGACTATGACGAGGCCACTTTCCGCGCGATTGAGACTGAGTTCTCCGAACTCGCCGCGCGCTTGGGTATCACCGATTCGGTGGCCATCCCGATTTCCGCGCTCAAGGGCGATAACGTGGTGGAGCGCTCCACCACCATGGATTGGTACGAGGGGCCGACGGTCCTTGAAACGCTAGAGACCGTCCCCGTGGCCACCGGCCGCGCCGATGACTTGGACTTCCGTTTCCCTATCCAGTACGTCATTCGCGAACACGCCTCTGACTACCGCGGATATGCCGGCCGCGTGAAGGCCGGGCACGTGGCGGTGGGGGATGAGGTAACGCTCCCGGGCGGGCGCACCTCGACCGTCACCGCGATTGACACCACCGATGGCTCGCTTGCTGAAGACGAGGCGGCGCGCGCCGGCGACTCCGTGGTTCTGCGGCTGGCCGATGACATCGATTTGGCTCGCGGCGACCTCATCGCCGGGACGCAACGCCCGGAGGAGGTGCGCGAATTCGCCGCCACCGCGGTGGTCCTCACGGACAAGGAGCTGCACGCGGGACAGATGGTGAAGCTGCGTTATGGTGCCGCGCTGGTCAAGGCCCGCGTGGCGTCGGTGGAGCGCATCCTCGACCTCGATGGCGTGGCCGATGTTGAGGCGCCGGAATCAGCAGCCCTCAATGACATTGCGTTCATCACCGTCCAAACGCAAGCGGAGCTTCCCGTGGAGGATTATGCCGCTCGCGGCGCGGTGGGCAATTTCTTGCTCATTGATCAGTCCAGCGGCAACACCCTTGCCGCCGGCTTTGTAGGCCAGCGCCTGCGCTAGTCCCCCTTAACCCGCGGCTTTATGGCCGCGGGTTTCGGCGTTTTAGGCGGTCTTTTCGGCCTGCTTGCGGCCCAAGGTCTTGCGCAGGGACCAGATGAATTCCGCAATCATCAGGTAGACCGGGGTACCGCCGGCGACCATAAAGAAGAAGGCGCCGGCGGAGCTAGCCTCGTCGACGTAGTCATCAGCGCCGTACAGAAGCTCGATACTGCTGGCGTTGCCGACCTCCGCGAGGGCGCCGAGGCCGCGAATGGTGGAAATGATCCACATGAAGGCCAGCAGACCCCACACGATGCACCACTGAATCGACTGGGCACGCTGACGGGAGGGCTCCACGGGGAAGGAGAAATCAACGTTGAAGCTGGAGGAGCCGGAGGCCTGGGCGCTCGAAAGCTGCGGCATGAGCTGCACACCCGAGCCGGAGTTGGCGATCTCACGGATGCGGGCGACGTCCACCTCGGGGCCGAAGGGATCCGCGAGTGCTCGGTCATACTGCTCGCGGCGGTCCTGGCGGGAGAAGATGCTGTGGGCGGTGGAGAGTTCGTCGTAAAGCGCGGCGTTGGACGGGTCCGTCGCGGAAAGGCGGCGTTCGATCTCCGAGGCCAAAGTCGCAGAATCAGCGGAAGGGTCAAGGTTGAGGGAGCTATAGAGGTTGTAGTGTGCCACGAGGCGAAAAATCCTTTCCAAACTAAGTTGTTGCCCTAGCAGGGGTCGCTGAAGTCTGCATCGTTATTGAGCGAACGGGCGTTGCCACCGTACCGCGCCTTGAGTTTACAGACCTCATCCACGCTGTGGCCGGCGTCGTAGTAAATGGCAAAGACCTCCTTACCATCGACTTCAGAGCGCAAGGAATTGCAGGCCAGTCCCGGCATCGACTTAGCACCAGGATGCTGGGCGAGTGCCTGGTCGACGTACGGTGTTCTGAGTTCGCCGTAGGGCACAAGCACACTGTCAACAATGAGGATGTAGCTTCCGTCACAGAGGTCGCCCAAGTAGCCTGGTTTTAGCTCTTTCTCTTGGTCAGCTGCGGCCAACTCTTCAGAGGAGCAGAGGGGAACGTCATCGACATATTGCTCTGGAAGGCCATCCTCAATCAATTCCTTTCGGTCATAGCAGTCCATGTGTGAGTCTGAAAATTCGCCGTCGGCCTCGTGCGGGATCCATGAGTTGCCTGCCCAGGAATGGAGGTAATACAGCGAGCTGTTTTCTTGGGCGAGGAGCAGCCAGTCATCGTCGCAGAAGACGGTCATTGGGTTATCAATCTTGTCCCGGAAAGCGTCAGCCATTTCGCCACATTTTTGTTCTCGGGTGTATTCGGGGTCGTCGACGAACGTGTAATTCTTTTTGGTGGTTTCAGTAGTTTCCTCCGAACTCGGTATCTGTTCGCTTGGGGCAGCTTCGGGTGAAGACGCCGCGGCCGAGTCGGAGGAAGGGATCGAGTTGGTGTTTGCGGCTATAGCCCACGTGATGCCCGCAGTCAGCGCAATGATGCCGACAATTGCGGCGATGATGACAGCGATGCGCTTCGGGGCGGTCGCCGGTGAGGGCGAGGAAGGGGGAGCGCCCCAGCTGTTGTTGTCAGTCATGTGATGGACTCCTTTGCATCTGGAAGAGAGAAAGCCTTGAGAGGAAACTGCAAGGTTACATTGAGAAACTGTGTCATACTATATCCGTACGGCTGTCAGAAATAGCTGCAGAAAGCAGGTAAGACAGGGTAGGGGTAGGGATCAATTGTCATGCTTAATCCAAACGCGGTATATAAGTTGCTACTATTTGAAGTAATTCACTGTGGATGGACCTCACGTGAGGGGTCGTGGAGGTATCGATTAGTCTTTCGGCGCCCCGCAGGCAACCAATGCAGAACCGGCTGTGCCTGGCTTAGTCCCACGCGTGACTCAGTGCGATTCCCCTGAACGGGGGAGAAGGGATAGAAGACTTGGTGCTTGATCGCCCCCTCAATGCAGCGGAACTGTATGCCACGCACAACCGAGTGAGCGTCTCACCAGATGTGGTGAGGAGGTTAGGCACTGCGTTGGGTTATGAGGCCATCGAGGCGTTTGGTGAGAACACCACCAAACGGCTCGCCACTGTCTTCGACCTCGGGGACATCATTGATCTGCTGCTATTGGGTCAGCTTCCCGATCTAGAGGTAGCCCCGGCTATGGAACAGCAAGTGGAGGCGGACGTAGCCCGGAAGTTGGTGCGCCGCATCAGCGCGGGTGACTACCTCACCCGGCAACAGGTGCATGACCTTCTCCCGCGCGAGACTGTGACGCTTTTTCGCATGGGGCATCCCCGGCTATGGGCTTTTGCAGTGCGCCAGCGCCTGCCGAGAAACGCCGAGAAAGCCATTCCAGAGTCCTTCCACCGCGACATCACAGGCCCCTACACCACTCCGGAGGAGGCCTGGTTGGGCATGTACGTGGCCGATGCCACGCACTTAGGAGAGCTGGACGCGCGAGTGGAGGGGGCAGGGCTTGACGAAGACAGGCAGCAGCGCCTCCGCCTAGGCATGAGCCTGGCTGATACCTACCGTCAAGTGTGGAGCTCCGCCCGCGGGCATTGGCGGGTCAGCCCCAACACCACCTACATCGTGCCCTCCCGCCTGGGCTATTGCCCCTTCGTCTTCCGCGTGGCTGAGGGCGGGTGGCGCTGCGATTCTTTCGACGGCGGGCAGGACAGGTACATGGCCACCGAGGGCTATTGGATCGACGCGGAGCGCGAGCGCCTTATCCACTTGGGAGCGCCGGATCCGAACGATAGTTGGCTACCCACGGTGAGCGTTGCCGCAGAGCCGCCCAGTGAGACCGACCTGCAAGTAGCCCGGGCGTTGTCCGGGAAGCTGATCGCCCTCGGGGCGGCGCAAAAGAACATTACGATCCGGCTGCGGCAGAAGAACCGGACGCTGAGTTTTGACTAGTAAGTGCTGGGAGGGACATCACCGCTCATGATCACCTTCTGCTGGCCTTCATCCCAGCGGAAGCCTGCGTGCGTCTCGCCGGTGCGCCCGGCGGTGGTTTCGCCCTCGCGCGCCCAGTGGTAGGTTACGGCGATCTCGGCGTCATTTACGCGTTCGATGGTGGGGAAGAAACCATAAGGCTCGGCGGTCGCGGTGCCGAGATATTCGCCCTTGTGGAAGAGCATGATGTGGTGCGGCGATGAGGCCGTGGCGCCCTCGATGGCAATGATTAGCCAGCTCAAATCCGCGCAAGGATCGAACTCTGAGGAGAAAGGCCGCCCCCAACCGAAGCCATTCCACGGTGCGATGGTGCCAATGCCTGATTGATAGGCCTCTTCAGCGTCAATATCCTCGCAGGACTCTGGTTCTTCGGTCTTCGGGGCAGGTGCCTGGTTGCTCGTTGGCTCCGGGCTTGCGGCCTCTTCCGTGGGGCTTGCGGCAGCAACGCTCGTTGGGTTGTTGCGGACCGCGCTAAACATTGGGGTTTCCACCTCGCCCTGCTCGCCCTGAGAACAGGCGGCGAGGGGGAGGCACATGAGTGCAGCGCCCACGAAGGCAGAAGCAGACCGGAGCATGGGTGTTCCTTCCATAGAATGTGCGCCTCATCTTGAGGCGCACGGTTTATCTTAGCTAGGCGGAACGTCGCCGCTCATGATGACTTTGTTCTGGACTTCATCCCAGCGGAAGCTGGCCTTTGACGTACCCGTCGGTGCGGCATTGGCGTCGCCATCTTGTGGCCAGTGGTAGGTCACGGAAATCTCGTTGTGATTGACCTGCTCGACGTCGGGGAAGAAACCATAAGGCTCAGCAGTGGCGGTGCCGAGGTACTCGCCATAGTGGAAGAGCATGATGTGGTGCGGCGAGGAGGCCGTGGCTCCCTTGATAGAGATGGTCTGCCAGCTTAAGGCCGCGCAAGGATCGAAGTGGGAAGAATCAACCAGCGCCCACTCGTGGCCATGCCATTGAGGAACGTGGGCAACGTTGTCATCGAAAGCCGCCTGGGGGTTGCCGGCCTCGCAGACTACGGGGCTGGCCTGGGCTTCTTCAGGGATGGCGCAGGCGATGAGCGGCATGCACAGGAGTGCCGCTCCGGCGAAATCTCGTGGTGTGAACATGGTGTTCTCCTTTCTGAGGTCTCGGTGTGGTTCCGAACCCTACAAGCGGCCGCTCCGCTCAGAACAGAGTTGTGGAGAGCATTCCTCGAGACAGCGGGTAGTCTCGCAGGCATGGAGAATCTGTCTGGTCGTACACTGTTCATCGCCGCCGTGGATGCTGAAGCCACACACGTTCCCGAAGGAGCGCCGCTGCTCATCACCGGTATTGGTACGGTTCCCGCCGCCATCGAGCTGACCACGGTGCTGGCCTCGGCACAGCAACTGCCGGAGCGGGTTATCAACATCGGTACTGCGGGCGCGCTTCGCGACGATCTCTCAGGCGTCTTCGAGGTCTCCCACGTGCGCAAGCATGACTTCCACCTAGAGGTGCTCAGCGATGTTTCCCGCTATCTCCTTCCCGAGGTGATCGAGCTTGAAACCTCCGGTAAGCTGCCGACCGCAACGCTTGCCACGGGTGACGCCTTTATTTCGGATACCCCGACCCGCACGCGCCTTGCCCAGGACTCTGCGTTGTGCGATATGGAGGGCTACGCCATCGCCGCGGTGTGTCGAAAGTTCGGCGTGCCGTGCACGCTGCTCAAGCAGGTTTCGGACACCGCTAATGAGGAATCCTATGGCTCGTGGGCCTCGGTGCTCGACCGCGCGGCGGAGGAACTGGCCGCCGCCTTCGGCACGGTGTCCGCGGACTAGGCCCTCCATACGGAAAGTGCCCTAGTTGCCAAAACCATCGCTCCCGCCGCGGGTGGTGGGGGAGAAGTTTGGCAACTAGGGCAGTTGCACGGCCGAGAAAGCTCGAACCATGCACCGGTTGTGTGGCTAGCGGGCGCCGCTGGCCTCTAGGTTCTCGTAGAGCTCCATGACGTCCTCATGGCCCTCCGCCGTGGAAATCTTAATGTTTTTAGCTTCGATTTCGCCGGCACGCAGGCTGGCCATCTCCTGGTGGTAGCGGAAGACCACGGCAATGGTGGCAGCCACCGGCACAGCCAGGAAGGCGCCGATGATGCCGGCCAAGGCGGAGCCGACCGTGACGGAGAGCAGCACCATCGCCGCGTGCAGGCCCATGGCCTTGGATTGCAGCATCGGCTGGAGGACGTTGCCCTCCACCTGCTGGACGATGATGATGAGAGCCAAGGCGAGCAAGGCCTTCGTCAGCCCATCGGAGACCAGCGCGATGATGACGGCCAAAGCGCCCGCAGTGACAGCGCCAATGACCGGGATGAAGCTGGCGAAGAACGTAACTACGCCGATGACAAGGGCCAGCGGTACCTGGAGAACCCAGAGGCCGAGGCCGATGAGGATGCCATCGACGGCCGCGACGGCTGCTTGCGCCTGAATGAAGCCAGATAACGTGTTCCACACGCGAGTCAGCAGCTCGGTGGCGTGCCAGCCGGCGGAGTAGCCGGTGTAGGTGCGCAGCCACGGCAGGAACTTATCGCCGTCCTTGAGGATGAAGAAGGCCACGAAGAGCATGATGGCGAGCGCCATGGCGATGGAGCTGGCCATCGATACACCGGAAATCACCCCGGTGGCGATGTTGGAAGCTTGGCCCTTGATGAAGGTCATGGCGTCATCGAGGACTTCCTGGACTTTCGCGGCATCAATATCGAAAGGTAGGTCCTTGGCCATATCGACGAGCTTGTTCAAGCCGCCTTCAGCCTGATTGACCAAGGACGCGCCCTGAGAGGAGACGACCGGGGCCATCGCCGCGAAGACGCCGCCGATGATGGCCAAAAAGCCCAGCAGCGTGGTGATGGAGGCCAGCGCGCGGGGGAATTTGTGCGCGCGCAACCAGTTGGTCACGGGGAAGAGCACCGTGCACACCAAAATGGCCAGGATGACCGGCAGCAGGCCCACCCAGATGAACTTCAGCAGGTAGCCGGCCAGGCCGACGCCCGCCACCACGATGATGAAGATCAAGCACACCTTGGCCAAGGAGATGGCATCGCGCCCGAGGACGCGAGACTTGTCATCGGTCTTCGACACCGGGAGGGTAGCTTCTTCATTAATGGGCTCCGCGGCGGCAGAAGCCGCCGCATCAGAGGCCGTGGAGGACGTGCCCGAGCGGGCACCGTCATCATTGTTGTTTGTCATGCGCTCCATCTTCTCATATGAGCGCAGAAAACGAACTATGCGCGGATGCTGCTTACCTGGCGGATGATGCCGAAGCGGTGCATCGTTACCGAGACTGCCTGCTCGAGGAGGAAGGGCAGAAGCTCGCGGCGGCCATCAGCCAGCACTGGCTGATCCAAGACCACGGAGTTGGATTCCACCGCCGCCTCAAAGACGCCCGGCTCGACAGAGCCCACTGCACGCACGCGGCCGGACTCTAGACGAGCGACCTCCCGGGCGAAGGCATCCGCCGACACGCTGTCAACCTTAAAGCCCAGACCACGCAGCTCCGCGGCCTTTTCCGGGGCGGCACTGAAGCGCACCGGGGAGTCGGTGCGGGTGGCGGCGAGGGCGAGACGGGAGACGTCGCGAAGCTCGGCATCGGAACCAATGCGTACCTGCAGCGGCGTGAGCACTGGGCGGTAGCGGAAGACGTTGGCCTCGCTGACCAGACCTGCGCGGTCGTGCTGGCGGCCAAACTCCTGCTGCCAAGCCAACTCGTCGAGCTCTGCTGCGCGCCACAGCCAAGCGGTATCCTCCTCCGAGAAGCCCAGCTCGCCGAAGGCACGCAGCTGGGCCGCCACCGGCTGGGAGATATCCACGTCGAAGGGGCGCAGCGGCCCCTCGGACCAGGTGCCGAACTGGGCCACGTAGTTCGGGCCACCGGCCTTGGCGCCCGGGCCCATGACGGACTGCTTCCAGCCGCCGAAGGACTGCCGCTGCACAATCGCGCCGGTAATGCCGCGGTTGACGTAGGCGTTGCCCACTTCGACGCGCTCGAGCCAGTAGTCGATCTCCTCATTATCCAGCGTGTGGATGCCGCCGGTCAGGCCATAACCGGTGGAGTTCTGCCACTCGATGGCCTCCTCCAGGGTCTCCGCATGCATGATGCCGAGCACTGGGCCGAAGCACTCGTTGACGTGGAACCAGGAACCGGGGCGCACGCTATCGCGGATACCCGGCGACCACAGGGTGCCTTCCTCGTTGAGCTTCTCCGGCTTCACCAGCCACTTTTCACCCGGCTCCAGCTGGGTCAGGCCGCGCAGCAGTTTCTCGCTGGGGGCTTCGGCGAGACCGTTCATCGTTGTGGTGATTTCGTAGCCGGGGCCAGGGATGAGGGTCTTGACGGCGTCGACAAGCTGGGAGCGCAGGCGCTGCGACTCGCCGGCCGCACCGACGAAGATAACCAGGGAGGACGCCGAGCACTTCTGTCCAGAGTGGCCGAAGGCGGAGAGGTAGAGGTCCTGGATGGCCAGGTCCGGGTCCGCGGACGGGGTGATGATGAGCGCGTTCTTGCCGGAGGTCTCCGCCATGATGTTGAGCTCCGGCTTCCAGGAGCGGAAGAGCTTGCCGGTATCGGAAGCACCCGTGAGGATGACGGCGTCGACATCGGCGTGCGAGACCAGCGCGCGGCCGGCGTCACCCTCGTCGGTGAAGACGAGCTGGACCAGATCCGGGTCGAGGCCCTGTGCCTCCAAGCCGGCGCGGAAAGCCTCCACGACCAGCTTCGCGCAGTGCACGACCTGCGGCGCGGGCTTGATGATGACGGCGGAACCCGCAGCGAGAGCCGCCGCAATGCCGCCGGTGGGGATGGCCACCGGGAAGTTCCACGGCGGGGTCACTACGGTCACGCGGTAGGGCGTGAACTCGGCGGAGTAGCGCTCCAGCAGGCGCGCGGACTGCGCGTAGTAGGTGCAGAAGTCGATGGCCTCGGAGATTTCCGGGTCTGTCTGCGTGACGGTCTTGTTGGCCTCGTAGGCGGCGACGGAAATGAACTCGCCGCGGCGGTTGGCCAGCTCATCGGCCACGGCCTCGAGCGCGCGGGCGCGGTCCTCGGCAGCGCGGGCACCCCACTCGGCGCCGAGCTCGGCGGCGCGGGCCACGTGCTTGTCGACGACCCCAGTCTCCGTCACTTCCTCCACCCCGTGCTCACCCGGGTCGGTGGCCAGAGCCTTAAGCGCCCACTCGCGGTTGGCTTCCAGAGCTGGGTCGGTGTCCGGCTCGTTAGCGAAGCGCCCGGTGCGCGGTGCCTGGCGGCCGGCTGCCTGCTCGGCCTCCTCCAAGCGGTTCTGGGTGCGGCGCGGGCCGGCGAAGGTATCCCAGCGCTGCTCGACGGCCTCGCGGAAGACCTCCTCTTGGTCCTTCAGTGCCTGCTCCTCCGGGGCGAAGAGAGCGTAGAGGAAGTTTTGCGGCGCAGAGTTCTCCTCCAAACGGCGCACCAGGTAGGAGACCGCGACATCGAAGTCCTCCATGTGCACCACCGGGGTGTAGAGGATTTGGCGGCCCTCGAAGGCCTTGCGTACCGCGGTCTGCTGGGCCGGGGACATGCCCTGGAGCATCTCGGAATCCATCATGCGCATGACGCCGCGCTTGGTGCCCAGCTTGTAGGCAAAGGCCGCGGTGTAGAGGTTGTGTGTGGCCACGCCGATGCGCACGCAGTCAGCGAACTCGGGGCGCAGGATGTAATCGAGCAGGCGGTAGTAGTTGGCGTCCACCTCATCCTTGGTGGCATAGGGCGCTGCCGGCCAGCCGTGGATTTCACCCTGGACGTGCTCCATGGACAGGTTCGCGCCTTTGACGATGCGAATCTTGATGTGGGAGCCGCCCTCGGCCACGCGCTGTTTGGCGAATTCGGCGAGGTGCGCCAAGGCGTCGAAGGTATCCGGCAGGTAGGCCTGCAGGACGATGCCAGCCTCGAGGTTGGTGAACTCCGGCTCGCTGAGAAGCTCGATGAACAGGCGCACCGTGAGGTGGAGGTCGTGGTATTCCTCCATGTCGAGGTTGATGAAGACCTTATCGGGGCGGCGCGCGGCGGCCTCATAGAGCGGGCGCAGGCGCTCCTTGAGGCGGACCAGGGAGCCCTCGATATCCCACGGGTTGAGCTGGGCCACCATGGAGGAGGCCTTAACGGAGACGTAGGTCACGCGCGGGTTCTTGATGAGCTTGAGGGTGCGCTCGGCGCGGGAGCGCGCTTCGTCGTCGCCCAGTACGGCCTCACCGAGGAGGTTGAGGTTGAGCTGCTCGCCGGACTCGGCAGCCTTGTCCAGGGTCTTGTTCAGGGCATCGCTCTCGGCGTCGAGGACCAGGTGGCCCACCATCTGGCGCATGCGCATGCGTGCCAGCGGCATGACCAGGTTGGGCAGGATGGGCCCGAAGAACCCACCCAGGCCTACGAGGGAACCGTTGATGAGGCCGAGGAAGGAAGCGTCATAGGTGGTGGTGACGGACTTCAGCGCGTGGGCTGCGACCTTATCGTCTTCCGGGCGCATGACGCGGTCGACGAAGTCCATGGTGAAGGCTACTCCGTCCGGGTTGCGCAATAAGTCGGCGAGTTGTTCGGTGGCTGGGTCCTGCTCGTCGGCGGTGGAGGCGAGCCAGGAGTGGGCTTGGGCCGCGGCGGCGTCGATCAGCGCGGCGTCGATGTCGGTGGATTCGGGCACGGGGGTGTGAGCGTTTGTCATGGGGATTCCTTCTGTGTTGGTGGTGGATAGGACAGGTGGCTAAGCCGGGTGGACCGGCGGGCGGTCACCAGCACGACGGGTGCGCAGCACAGGAGAAATCATCGAATCCGTGTCCCTTTTTTCACTGGGTACTTCAAGCGCGACGGTGAGGGTCTGAAGGATGTGTCGCGTCGAATGTGCGGACAGTATATGAAATCCTTATCACTCATTCCAGAACGGGGGCGGCTATGTCACGTTTGGCTAGCCCCGTTTCCTGAGAGCTGTGAGTTGCATGACATTTCCAGTTGGTGGGGTGCCGTTGAGCTGGGGGAATGGAGGGACGAAAAAGAAAGTTGAGTCAGATGGGAACAACTTTGTTGTTGCTGCCGTTGTGTAGGTTGAGTGACCGGCGCTCAGGTTTGGATGACTTTGAGTGCTGCTTCTGTTAGAGTCGCTGACTGGACGCGGCAGAAGTTGAGTCGCGCATTATCAACTTAAGAACAAACCCAACCAAGCAAGGAGAAAAGATCATGGGACGCGCAGTAGGAATTGACCTCGGTACCACCAACTCGGTCGTATCCGTACTGGAAGGTGGCGAAGCCACCGTTATCGCTAACTCCGAGGGCTCTCGCACCACCCCGTCCGTCGTGGCTTTCGCTAAGAACGGCGAAATCCTCGTCGGCCAGTCCGCGAAGAACCAGGCGGTCACCAACGTTGACCGCACCATCCGCTCCGTCAAGCGCCACATCGGCACCGACTGGACCATCGATATCGATGACAAGAAGTACACCCCGCAGGAGATTTCGGCCCGCACGCTCATGAAGCTGAAGCGCGACGCCGAGGCTTACCTGGGTGAGGACGTTACCGACGCCGTTATTACCGTCCCGGCTTACTTCGAGGACTCCCAGCGTCAGGCCACCAAGGAGGCCGGCCAGATTGCAGGCCTCAACGTCCTGCGTATCGTGAACGAGCCGACTGCCGCCGCGCTTGCTTACGGCCTGGAGAAGGGTGAGCAGGAGCAGACCATCCTGGTCTTCGACCTGGGTGGTGGTACCTTCGACGTCTCCCTGCTGGAGATCGGTGACGGCGTGGTCGAGGTTATGGCTACCGCTGGTGATAACGCGTTGGGTGGCGATGACTGGGATCAGCGCATCGTCGACTGGCTCGTAGATAAGTTCAAGGCTTCCCAGGGCGTTGACCTGACCAAGGATAAGCGCGCTGTCCAGCGTCTGCGTGAGGCTGCTGAGAAGGCCAAGATTGAGCTGTCCTCCTCCCAGTCCGCCAACATCAACCTGCCGTACATCACGGTGGACTCTGAGAAGAACCCGCTCTTCCTGGATGAGACCCTGTCTCGCACCGAGTTCCAGAAGATCACCCAGGACCTGCTGGACCGCACCAAGACCCCGTTCAACCAGGTCATCAAGGATGCTGGCCTGTCCCTGTCCGAGGTTGACCACGTGGTGCTCGTCGGTGGTTCCACCCGTATGCCGGCCGTGTCCGACCTGGTCAAGGAAATGACCGGCAAGGACCCGAACAAGGGCGTTAACCCGGATGAGGTCGTGGCAGTCGGCGCTGCTCTGCAGGCAGGTGTGCTGCGCGGTGAGGTCAAGGACGTGCTGCTTCTCGACGTCACCCCGCTCTCCCTCGGCATCGAGACCAAGGGTGGCGTGATGACCAAGCTCATCGAGCGCAACACCACCATCCCGACCAAGAAGTCGGAGACCTTCACCACGGCTGATGACAACCAGCCTTCCGTGCAGATTCAGGTCTACCAGGGCGAGCGCGAGATGGCTTCCGCCAACAAGCTGCTCGGTTCCTTCGAGCTCGGTGGCATTGCTCCGGCACCGCGCGGTGTACCGCAGATTGAGGTCACCTTCGACATCGACGCCAACGGCATCGTCTCCGTCTCCGCTAAGGACAAGGCCACCGGCAAGGAAAACACCATCAAGATTCAGGATGGTTCCGGCCTCTCCCAGGAGGAGATCGACCGCATGGTCAAGGACGCCGAGGCTCACGCCGAAGAGGACAAGAAGCGCCGCGAGGAGCAGGAGACCCGCAACCAGGCGGAATCCACCTCCTACCAGACCCGCAAGTTCATGGACGAGAACTCCGACAAGCTGCCGGAGGACCTCAAGACCCGCGTGACTGAGGCCGCCGATGCCGTCGATGAGGCGCTGAAGGGCGATGACATTGAGGCAATTAAGTCGGCCGTCGAGAAGCTTGGCACCGAGTCCCAGGAGCTGGGCAAGGCCCTGTACGCGGCCCAGGCTGCTGAGGCAGGCGCCGAGGGGGCCGCTGCTGGCGAGACCGCTGGTGACCCCAACGTCGTCGACGCCGAGGTTGTCGACGAGGACGACGAGAACAAGGAGAAGTAAACCATGACCTCCCCTCAGGACCCGGGCAACCCGGCCAACACCGACCCCGAGGCAACCTCCGCTGAGGCTGCGGAGGCTGCCGCCGCAGAGGCTGCTTCGGCCGACGGCGCCGTGGATGAGGCTGCTGAGGCACAGGCTGATGCTGCCACCGCGGGCACCGCTGAGGCAGAGGCTGCGGTTGAGGATGCCGCTCACGACATCGCTGATGAGGACGCCAGCGCTGAGAACTCCCTGGAGGCTCAGCTGGCTGAGCGCACCGAGGATCTGCAGCGTCTCAACGCGGAGTACACCAACTACCGCCGTCGCACTGAGCGTGACCGTCAGGCCGTGATCGAGACCACCAAGGCCAAGGTCCTGGCAGATTTCCTGCCTATCCTTGATGACCTGGAGCTCGCACGCCAACACGGAGACCTCAACGAGGGGCCGCTCAAGGCCATTGCGGACAAGCTCACGGGCGTGCTGACTAATAACCAGCTGACCCCCTTCGGCGCCGAGGGCGATGCCTTCGACCCCGAGGTGCACGAAGCAGTCCAGGACCTCTCGACTGGTGACGAGCAGGTCATCGGCACGGTCTTGCGCCGTGGCTACACGGTGGGCGAGCGCGTCGTGCGCACCGCCATGGTGATTATCGCCGACCCTGCCGAGTCAGTCGATACCGCTGATAGTCCGGATAGCTCGGATAGCGCAGAATAGGTATCGCAGGTGGCGTCAGGGCTCAGTGTTCCTTGGCGCCACTCTTCTTTTCACTACTTAATTAGCATTTTTACTTAGCAAAAAATCTTAAAACCTAACCGTTTATCGACTCTCCTGAAAGGAGGAGATGCCCAGTGAACGCTAAGCCAGAATGGGCAGACAAGGATTATTACGCGGATCTGGGGGTCTCCTCGTCCGCAACCGCCGAAGAGATTAAGCAGGCTTATCGCAAGCTGGCCCGCCAGAACCACCCCGACGCCAACCCGGATAACCCCGCGGCGGCGGAAAAATTCAAGCAGGTGGCGGAGGCCTATGATGTGCTCTCTGATAAAGCTACCCGCAAGGACTATGACGAGTTCAAGGCCATGATGCGCGGCGGTGGCTTTGGACGGAGAGGAGGCGCCGGGTTTCCCGGCGGGTTTCGATCCACGCACATGGGTGGACCGGGTGCGCAAGAATTCGACCTCTCGGACATCTTCGGAGGATCCGCTCGAGGAGCGTCTCAAGGCGGCGGTCTTGGGGATATCTTCGGTAGCGTTTTCAACCGCGGCGGTGGTGCTGGCCACACAGCTCGGCCGTCGCGGGGGGCCGACGTCGAAACGCAAATAACCCTCGACTTCCGCGAGGCAGCGAAGGGAACCACCATTCCCTTGCAGCTCAGTGGCGAAGCTCCCTGCACCACGTGCCACGGTTCCGGCTCGAAGAGCGGAAAGCTGACGACGTGCTCGACGTGCGACGGCACCGGTTTTACCTCTGAGCAGCGCGGTACCTTCGGCTTCTCGGCGCCGTGCGCTGACTGCGATGGCACTGGCCAGCGGGCCGAGGACCCGTGCCCGGATTGCTCCGGTTCCGGAACGGTGCATCGCACCCGCTCGATTACGGTGCGTATCCCCGCTGGAGTGATTGATGGCCAGAAGGTGCGCCTCGCTGGTCAGGGTGAAGCTGGTCCGAACGGCACGCCTTCCGGTGACCTCTTTGTGGCGGTCACGGTAAAGCCTGACAAGGTATTCACCAGGGAAGGCGATGATCTGCACGTCACCGTCCCGGTGTCCTTTGCGGAGCTGGCTTTGGGAGACACCATTACGGTGCCGACCCTCGATTCGCCCGTGCGCGTGAAGGTGCCGGCGGGCACACCCGATGGCCGCACGTTGCGCGTGAAGGGCCGCGGCGTGGCCAAGCGCGGCGGCAAAGCCGGTGACCTCATGGTGACCGTGCAGGTCACCGTGCCCTCCACGCTGGATGCGGCGGCTTCCTCGGCGCTGCGCAGCTACGCGCAAGCGGAGAAGGACTCCGGCTTCGATCCGCGTGCCGGTTGGGCCGGTAATACGGTAGCGCGCTAAAGGAGGTGTGAGATGAGCAAGGACAGAACAAGCCGAAGTGATGCGGCGCAGCCCAAGGCGATGTATGTCATCTCCGTGGCTGCAGAACTGTCCGGCATGCATGCTCAAACCCTGCGCACGTATGACCGGATGGGGCTGGTTTCCCCGGCCCGCACCTCCGGGGGCGGGCGCCGTTATTCGGAGAGCGATATTGAGCTCTTGCGCAAGATTCAGGCGCTCTCGCAAGACGATGGCGTGAACCTGGCCGGTATTAAATCCATCATCGAGCTGACTGCGGAGCGTGACCGCCTCGCCGCCGAGCGCGATGAACTGCAGGCAGAAGTTGAGCGCCTGCGCAGCCAAGCCCGCCCATCGCGCGGTGAGCTGGTCCATGTGCCGCGTTCGACCTCCGTGGTGATGTGGACGCCGCGTCGTAATCGACGCCGCGACAGCTAGAAGTTTCCCCCTCCTTCGCGGAGGGGGTTCTTCCGTTTTGGGCCCATCTACAGCCCGCTCAGCCGGAAACTCTGCGCTCGTTGCTTAACACGTGCCCTTGTTGCCAAAGTTCTTGTTCAAAATTGCTCTGGACCGTGAAACTTTGGCAACGAGGGCAGTTTGGGTAGCAACTTTCCTGGGGAGGATAGCTTTCGAAAACGTGAGTTTTGCAAAACTTAACACTACACTCGCACTCAACGTTGTGCGACCTATCACATTCCTAGGTGAATGTGTCTGAGACACCTTAGGTGAAGGCCCGACGGAGACCTATAAGACGACAAGAAAGGTGCGATGACCATGACTTTGTATGCGAACCCAGGAACCCCTGATGCCATCGTGAACTTCCGTGAGCGCTATGACAACTACATCGGCGGCGAGTGGGTACCACCGGTTGATGGTGAGTACATGGACAACATCACCCCGGTTACCGGAGAGGTTTTCTGCCAGGTCGCACGCGGCAAGGAAGCAGACATTAATCTGGCCATCGACGCCGCAGAGAAGGCCTTCGAAACCTTCGGTAAGAGCACCCCGGCCGAGCGTGCGCTCCTGTTGCACCGCATTGCGGATCGCATCGAGGAGAACCTGGAAAAGATCGCCGTCGCGGAAACCTGGGAGAACGGCAAGGCCGTGCGTGAGACCCTCGCTGCTGATATCCCGCTGGCCGTCGATCACTTCCGCTACTTCGCCGGCGCGATTCGTGCTCAGGAGGGCCGCCTGTCCCAGATTGACCAGGACACCGTGGCGTACCATTTCCACGAGCCGCTGGGTGTGGTGGGGCAGATCATCCCGTGGAACTTCCCGCTGCTCATGGCGGCGTGGAAGATTGCTCCGGCGCTGGCCGCGGGCAACACCATTGTGATGAAGCCGGCCGAGCAAACCCCGGCCTCCATCCTGCTGCTCATTGACATTATTGAGGACCTCCTGCCGAAGGGCGTCCTCAACATCGTCAACGGTGTCGGTGAGGAAGCGGGCGTGGCTCTGTCTACCTCGGATCGCATTGCCAAGATTGCCTTCACTGGATCCACCCCGGTGGGCAAGATTATCAACAAGGCCGCTGCAGACAAGGTCATTCCTGTCACGCTGGAGCTCGGCGGCAAGTCGCCGTCCATCTTCTTCGCGGACATCATGGACAAGGACGATGCCTACCTGGAGAAGTGCGTCGAAGGCTTCGTCATGTTCGCGCTCAACCAGGGTGAGGTCTGCACCTGCCCATCGCGCGCTCTCATCCACGAGGACATCGCGGACAAGTTCCTAGAGCTGGCCATGGAGCGCGTGAAGAAGATCAAGATCGGCCACCCGCTCGACACCGAAACGATGATGGGCGCGCAGGCTTCCCGGGAGCAGATGGACAAGATCATCGAATACCTCGAGATCGGCCCGAAGGAAGGTGCGGAGACCCTCATCGGTGGACATGTGAACAAGGTGGAGGGCCTAGAGAACGGCTACTACATTGAGCCGACCGTCTTCCGTGGCACCAATGACATGCGCATCTTCCGCGAGGAAATCTTCGGCCCGGTGCTCTCCGTGGCCACGTTCAAGGACTTCGAGGAAGCCATCCAGATTGCTAACGACACCAACTTCGGCCTGGGCGCCGGCGTGTGGTCGCGCCACCAGAACACCTGTTACCGCGCCGGGCGCGAAATCCAGGCCGGCCGCGTGTGGGTCAACCACTATCACGTGTACCCCGCGCACAGCGCCTTCGGCGGATACAAGGAGTCCGGCATCGGCCGCGAGAACCACCTCATGATGCTCGCTCACTACCAGGAGACGAAGAACATGCTGGTGTCCTACTCCGAGGAGCAGGCTGGTCTCTTCTAAAAGCGTTGCGCGATGATGCCCAGACCCCGCAGAAATGCGAGGTCTTTCCAATAGGAACCATGATCCCCCGGCAGGCCGTTCGCGTCGGGCAGAGGGGCGGCGCCAAAAGCAGGGGAGGAGGGATCAGGGCCGTGGATTCCGCCGCGCGGTCCGGTGGCAATCGCGATGGGGTCCTCGGTATTCCGCGCGCTCCACACCCGGCCGTGCAGCTGCGAGGCACTAGCCACGGAAGCGCCCGGGCTGCCGACGAGCACGATGTCATCCGCAACACAGTCCTGCTGCGCCGCCTTGCCCACCACCACAGAGCCATAGGAGTAGCCCAGGAGGATATGCTGCGCGTGCGGAAAGCGCTGCCGCAAAGCGCGCTGGAAGCGGCCCAGCTCAGCAGCTCCGCGGCGCGCCGGGTCCTCGTGTGCAGCGCGGGGCAGCGAGGCCGGGGCGGAATAACCAATCCACGCCACCGTGGGCCCATTGGTGGCGCGCGCGATGGCGCGGGCGCGCTCCACGGCGGTGGGCCAGCTCGCTGTCTCGGAAGAACCTACCCCACCCACAAAGGTGCTTACCTGGGCGGCGTGGGTCCCGATGCCTTCAGGGTCCACGAGTGCCACCAACCGCCCGGGTCCGGCCTCCAGCACGGTGATATCCGGGTTAGCCGCGGCCAGGGAACGAACCTCCTCGCTAGCCATGGTCAGCTGGACCTCATGCAATTCCGCTAGGGGTAGCTCGCTGAAATCCTCCAAGCGGCTCGGTGGCTGGGCCATCTCCGGAGTGCATAAGGCGTTTAATTGGCGGGCGCAGGCCCAATCGAGGACGTCGGCCAACGCATCTAACTGCCCAAGCGCCACGCTGGCGGGCTCGGCAAATACAGGGATCGCAGCGAGCTGCAGTGCGCGTGAGCGCAGTTGTTCAATTCTCTCCAGCAGTGGCGCATAGAGGCTCAGGATCCGCGCGGCCAGGCGCATCTGTTGCGCGGGTTCTAATAGCGTGTCGGTGGCGCGCTGCAATGCGTGCCGTGCGGCATCGGCAGCAGCTCCGGATAGCGCTAGGCCCGCCCAATGATGGTGTGAGTCAGTGACATAAAGTTCGAGTTCAGAAGCAGAATTTACCATCCAGTCAGCCTCCGTGCGTAGTTCTTCCGCCGCGCTCATTCGCTTCCCTCCAGGCGTGCGGAAAGGTTCACATCAAGACTCTGGGTCACACCCACGAAGCGCTCCAGCTCTCCTAGGCGCGCCCGTCGATCCCCTTCGCTGGCTCTTCGCACCTCCTCCCACCGCGCGCTGAGAAGAGCTAGTGCGCGAGCCGTACGGGGAGGCTCTTTCAAAGAAGGCGTGGCGGCGGGCGAGACGTGGCCGAAGAGGGAACGGATCTGCTGAAGGGCAGCATGGTCGATGTCGAGGTGGTTCATAGCATCGAGAGTGCGCTAACTGTCCAATCGCCGTAAAGAGCAGCAACCGCGAATCCACGAAATCTGTGGATAACTAGTCCGGGCTCGTCTACCGTGGGCCGCATGAAGGTAGCAGCAGTTCAATTGACCAGTACCGGAAACGTCGAGGAGAACCTCGTAGTAGCGCTCGACAAGATCCGGGAAGCCGCGGCCAACGGCGCGCAGCTCATCGTCCTGCCGGAAGCTACCACCCAGAGCTTCGACTCCGGGCGCCTCGATACACACGCAGAAGGGCTTGATGGCCCCACCGCCACTGCCGTGCGCGCGCTGGCAGAAGAACTCGGCGTGTATGTGGTGCTGGGAATGTTTGCCCCAGCGGATACCGTCCAGCGTGGGGAGAAGACCATTAATCGTGTGGCCAACGTTGCGCTCATCGCCGGGCCTGGTGTTCTCGGCGGCTACGAAAAAATCCACACTTACGATGCTTTCAAGTACAAGGAATCCGATACCGTCCGGCCGGGCGAGTCACTCGTTGCCTTCGATGCCGGTGACCTCACCGTGGGTGTCGCCACCTGCTATGACATCCGCTTCCCTGAACAATTCAAGGAGCTCGCCCGCCAGGGTGCTCAGCTCATCGTCGTGCCCACCAGCTGGGCAGATGGCCCGGGCAAGCTGGAGCAATGGCGCCTGCTCAGCGCGGCGCGCGCGCTTGATTCCACGGCTTATATTCTGGCCGCAGACCAGGCCCGCCCCGGTGGGGAGGCGAAGGCGGGGCAGACTTCCGGCCCCACCGGCATTGGGCACTCCGTCCTCGTGGCGCCGGATGGCACACGTCTTGCCGAAGCCGGCTATGAGCCGGAAATCCTCTACGGCGAGGTGGAGCCAGACTCCGTGGCGAAGGTCCGCGAATCCCTCCCCGTCCTAGACGCCTAAGCCCCGATTGCACGCCTAAGCTCCGTTTGTACGCCTAGGCGCTCAGCGCGCCTAGGCCCACTGGGATTTCTTCCACGCCGCCCAGGCTTCCCAGTCATCGCCCCAGCCGTCGAGCTCCGCGGCGGAGGCCGCCCACTCGTGGCCACGCTGCCAGCTATCCATGGTGATAGCCTTTTCCGCGACGCCACCCGCGAGCAAGGCCGCGCGCGCTAATTCCACGCGGTCGGCCGGACCGATGAGTACAAAGCGGCGGTCAGTCCCTTCGGCGAGCACCGGTTCCATCGGCTCCTTGGCCACCACAGGCTTAAACCCGTGGGCAGCCGGCTGCGCCCCCAGCAACCACGGGTCCTGTCCCTCCCGCACGATGTGGCGCAGCTTCAGCTTCGGAACCAAGGCCTGCAGGTTGGCCTGAAATTCCGTGTCATAGTGCTCGCCCGGCGAAGGTGCTACGGCATAGACCTGGAGACCGGAGGGGAGGGTGTTCTCCAGGGCGTCGAGAAGCAGCGCCCGGGCGCCCGCCCACCCGGTACCGAAAGAAATCAGGGTGGTTCCGGAATCGAGTTGCGGCGGCTCACCGGCGGGCATGCCCAACGTCCACCAATCACCCGGCTGCGCCTTGGCCAGCATGGAGGAAGCTTCACCGGCCAGCGCGAGGTGGAATATCAGTTGCCCGGAATCGCCAGCAGGCGCAGCCGGGGTCAACGGACGCCAGGTTCCCGGCGTGAGCTGCGAGGTCACCGGCACGTGCTGGCCCGCGCGGTAGTCCAGCGCCATACCGGACTCCAACCGGACCACAGCGGTGTTCCGGTTGGGCTTTTCCACCGCCACCACCTGGGCGCTATGAGCGGGAGGAAGACCGGCGACATCCGCCTCCTCGGCGGCGGTGCGCATGATGGAGCACACCTGGGAAATGGTGCGCGTGGCGACGTCATGCTGGTACGGCGTGAGCCCCAGAACCCCCAGCCCGTGAACAAGTGATGCCTCAAATTTCGGATAGACCTCAGGCGGGAAACCGAGGCGGCGATGATCACGGCCCATGCGTACCAGGCGCTGGGCCACGTCCCCCTGTACCTCATCGCCCTCCACATTCTCCAGCACCCACGCCAGCGCCGGGGCCATGGAAGGGTGCGTGTCTTTCATCGACAGAGCAAAGACTTGGCGGGATTCAGCCACGGTGGCGAAAAAGTGCCTGTGTACTGCATCGCGATAGTCCTCCGCGTGCTTGCGTAGGTGTTCACCCAGTTCCCTCATGCCCGCCCATCCTAGCCCCTGGGGGTAGAGCCACATCACCCTCGGGTTATATGCCAGGGGTGGCAAAGTGGGGAGGGGGTTGTAGTGTAATCAACGGTTCATTTCCCGAAAGAGGGTGAGTCTCGTCTCAAGGACGCCGCCGAGTGCGGCATGGAAGGAAGTTTTCGCATGGAAGAATTCTCTGCGTTCACAATCATGACCGACGTGGGCTGGATTTCTTTGCTCATGGTTATCGGCAACGTTCTGCGCCACCAGATCAAGTTCGTGTTCCAGGACTTGCTCTTGCCTGCCCCCATCACGGCAGGCTTACTCGGCTTGCTCTTAGGCCCTAATGTCTTGGGTTGGATCGGTTTCTCCGACAACCTCGGCGATTACACCTCACTGCTCATCGCTGTGGTCTTCGCCTCCATGGCCTTCTCCATGGAGATGGGCGGCAATATGGGCAAAGGCGCCCGCAACATGTGGGGCTATTCCACCATGATGTTCACCGGCCAGTGGGGCCTGTTCATCGTTTTGGGTCTTCTCCTGTTCAAGCCAACCTTTGATACCCCAGACTGGTTCGGCATGATGCTGCCCGTTGGCTTCACGGGTGGCTTCGGTACCGCGGCGGCTGTCGGCAGTGCCTTGGAAGGTGTGGGTGCTGAGGCGGCGTCCTCCTTGGGCTTTACCTCCGCCACCGTGGGTACGCTGGCCGCCATCATTGGCGGTATCGTCGCCGGTAACTGGGGCATCCGTAAGGGCAAGGTTTCGCATGTGCCGAAGCAGCTTCCGGAGGAACTGCGCCGCGGCTACATCTCGCGCCTGGAGGATCGTCCTTCCCTGGGCCGTGCCACGACGAACCCCTCTGCCATCGAGCCCATCACCCTGCACGTTGGCTTTATCGCTTTGACCGTGATGACCGCTTATGGCATCAACAAGGGAATCTCCTCTGTGTGGGAGAACGTGTCCATCCCGCTGTTCGCTATGTCTATGGTCGTGGGTCTGCTCTTCCGTGCGGTGATGAACATGGTGGGCGCCAAGGATTACCTGGACAAGGACACGGTGAGCTCGGTGTCCGGTGCGGCCACCGACTACCTCATTGCCTTCGGTGTGGCGGCCATCGTGCCGGCTGCCGTCGCGGCCTACTGGCAGGCTCTTCTCCTGCTCTTCGTTCTGGGTACCATCTACTGCATCTTCTTCCTCATGTGGTTCCCTGCCGAGTTCTTCGGCGAGCGCTGGATTGAGCGCGGCATCTTTGGTTGGGGCTGGGCGACGGCTACCGTGGCCACCGGTATTGCGGTCCTCAAGATCGTCGATCCGAAGCTCAAGTCCGGCACCCTGTCGGAGTACGGCATGGCCTACATTGGCTTCGGTCCCTTCGAGATTTCCTGGACCATCATCGCGCCGCTGGCCGTCATGTACGGCTTCACCGCTGGTTTCGGCTGGATCTCCCTGGGCATCGCGGTGGTCATTTACCTCGTCTTCAAGTTCGGTGGCATGATGCCGCCGCGCGGCACCATCTTCAAGGAAGGCATCGGACACGTCGGCTCAGAGAAGTAGACGCTGACCTGCTAGCACGTGGAAACCCTCAGCCTTATGGCTTGAGGGTTTTCTCGTCTTAAGCAAGGCCTGAATGCTAGTGCGAAATGGATTTAATCTTGCATTGCTCTTTTGTTAAGGGAAAGGCTAAAATTCAGGAAGCTGTTAGTGTGGCGCCCTCCCATCCTCTCTTTTTCTTTTTTGCTCAGTG
>NZ_JASOLS010000080.1:0-367 GCF_030215295.1 Corynebacterium sp. UMB6689
AAAGACTACTAACCGGTCCTCTTAACCTTCCAGCACCGGGCAGGCGTCAGTCCATATACATCAACTTCACGTCTTCGCATGGACCTGTGTTTTTGATAAACAGTCGCTTCCCTCTATTCTCTGCGACCCCACAACCCACCACACTCGCAAAGAGTGCTTAAGTCGTGTGGTCCCCCTTCTCCCGAAGTTACGGGGGCATTTTGCCGAGTTCCTTAACCACAGTTCACCCGAACGCCTTAGTATTTTCAACCTGACCACCTGTGTCGGTTTAGGGTACGGGCCATACATCCACATCGCTAGAGGCTTTTCTCGACAGTACTAGATCACCAACTTCACCCACACTTGGGCTACGCATCACGCCTCAGGT
>NZ_JASOLS010000081.1:0-365 GCF_030215295.1 Corynebacterium sp. UMB6689
GACATGAACGGGTAATCGTGATGAAAAGTCCCTGCTTTTGGTCTAGTTAGACCTAGCAGGGCTTTTTATTTGGATATTTTTTGCTATTCTTGAACTATGGACTTCCTTTGGTCTATAATAGAGAAATGTTCTATCAATAAGGGAGTAGAGAGCTTTGTGAATATTACTTTTATTTCTTATTTTAGAACCACTCAAATAGAAGATTGGAGCGAAGATATATGTCAAAGAGATTTGGAGCAGCGCTTTCTTTTCTCTTGTTAACCTTATCCCTTTTGGTTGGTTTAGCTAGTCCACTAAGGGTAGATGCTGCTGAAAATCAGCCAAGAATTGAGGTTGATCAAGAAGCTCTTAATCAGGGATTAGAG
>NZ_JASOLS010000082.1:0-360 GCF_030215295.1 Corynebacterium sp. UMB6689
TGCCACCCGATATCACCGCCACCATCCAAGCAATCACCGGCCGCGAACTTCCGCACTAAATTGGCCTAAGTCAGGAGATAGCGCTGTAAGGCCGCAAAAGGACCAAATATAGACGTTGACCAGCGGATTTGGTGTTATATGGAGCTCTGCGTATATTTATCGAGGTCGCCGCGAGAAGCTGGTGACACGGAGATTAACTCCCAGTTGACAAGATTCAAACTTGTTGGCTAGAGTGTGAACTCCAGCCGCTCAGGGCAGTGAATAAAAAGATTCAGTGCAAAGAGTGTGCGGATGATGTTTGAGAACTCAATAGTGTGCCAATGTACTTTTTTGTTGGTTGATTTTATTTGTTCTGGCCGT
>NZ_JASOLS010000083.1:0-358 GCF_030215295.1 Corynebacterium sp. UMB6689
ACCAAAGCTCTGGTAGCGGTCTTGGTAGTCCTGCCATAAGTCAGTCAGGAGAGCGACTTGGTCCTTGAGCCGGATTAAATCTTCCCGCTCCTGACTTAACTGGCTAGCGGCTTGGTCATAGCTTTGGTCGAGCTCGCTTTTTTCCTTTTGGTAAGTGGCTTGGTCCTGGTCAATGGCCAGGTCTTTTTCTTTTGCCTTTAAGGCCTCCAGCGCCTTTTTATAGGCATAGACCTGGTTAGAATAAGCAGATAAAGTTTGGCTGATGGCCTGCCAGTCACGGTCACTTTGGTGAAGGGCCTTGACCTGGTCATCACTGAGATCCGATTCTCTTCGGGCTTTGGCTAAACGCTCAGCAATG
>NZ_JASOLS010000084.1:0-357 GCF_030215295.1 Corynebacterium sp. UMB6689
CAAATCAGACTCATCACCAGGAACACGCGGAGTTGTGGGCTCGGTTGGCTTCGTCGGCTCCGTAGGCTCCGTAGGCTCCGTCGGCTCGGTCGGTTCCGTAGGCTTGGTCGGCTCAGTCGGTTCCGTCGGCTCAGTCGGTTCCGTCGGCTCGGTCGGTTCCGTCGGCTCAGTCGGCTCAGTCGGCTCAGTCGGCTCCGTCGGCTCAGTCGGCTCGGTCGGCTCGGTCGGTTCCGTCGGCTCAGTCGAAGTCGTAGTCTCCTCGTCCTTCGGAACAGTCTGGTCCTTATCGTTGATGTCCTTGTGCTCAGCAATGTCATTCGGATTCTCCGAATCAGCATCCGGAGTCTCCTCGCCATC
>NZ_JASOLS010000085.1:0-354 GCF_030215295.1 Corynebacterium sp. UMB6689
GTTATTGATATGTCTGGTCAATTCATTGATAGTCATACGGGCACCCCCCAAGGGGGTGTCATCTCACCGCTTCTATGTAATGTTTATTTGAATGAACTGGATAGAGAATTAGAACGTCGTGGGCATCGTTTTGTGCGCTATGCAGATGATTTTGCGATTTTCGTTAAATCAAAACGTGCAGGCGAACGGGTATTAAAGAGTATTACTACTTACATCGAGAAAGATCTTCGATTAACAGTTAACCATGAGAAGAGTCAAGTGGGTTCGCCAACCCGTTTAAAATTCTTGGGTTGCCTTATCATGCCTACCCGAAAGGGTTGTCGTTTTCGTCCGACGTATGAAGCAAAGAAGAAA
>NZ_JASOLS010000086.1:0-350 GCF_030215295.1 Corynebacterium sp. UMB6689
ACCTGGTTTAGATTCGGTGACTTGACCGTTGACAATGGTGTGGGTGATTGGGGTTTCTTCTTCGCCCAGGACGCCTTCTTGGTCTACGACTTCTTTTCCAGTTTCCAAGCTTGGGTCCAGTTTGTACTCGACTTCAAATGGTACCGGATTCTTGTCGACCGTAGTGAAGCTACCAGTATAGTCCTTGGTGCCCACCTTAACAATATGTTTGGCTGGAGTCACTACTGGGACTTCTTCTGTTACAACCTTGCCGTCAACGACTTTGTTGACAATTTGGGTGGTTACATGACCTGGTACAACTTGAACGGTTTCAACCTTACCCTTGTCCAAACTTGGGTCATATTCAAAGA
>NZ_JASOLS010000087.1:0-349 GCF_030215295.1 Corynebacterium sp. UMB6689
TATCAGCTGAACCAATCAATTGGGCACAATAGCGAGTGTTGCCCCCTTCATGGCCATTAGGAGCGGAATCGACTAAGAGCACCTTAGCTCCCGCATCACTAGCAAAACGCGCCGCTGTTGCTCCTGCTCCACCAAAGCCGAGGACAACCACATCATATTCCGCTGCATAGGTCGTTTGTTCATTCACTAACATCTTCGATCTCCTTCCTTTGTCGCTTATTTAAAAATCCGCGTAAGAATACGCTTACATTTACATTCTAAGTATACTATTCTTGTGAAGAAAATAACAGAATTTCTTCTTAAAGAAAGATTTCCATTAATAAAGCACAAATATAAAAAGTGACGAACA
>NZ_JASOLS010000088.1:0-339 GCF_030215295.1 Corynebacterium sp. UMB6689
CACTGACTGGGGCAAGGATGAGGAAGAGCGTGACTTTGAGGTCACGGTCACCATCACCGACGAGGACGGCAACAAGGTTGCTGAGGACACCAAGGTCATTACGGTTCAGCGTGACACTGATGGTGACGGCGAGCCGGACGTTACGGACACCGATGATGATGGTGACGGTGCTACCGACGAGGAAGAGAAGGAAGCCGGTACCGATCCGAAGGGCCCGAACTCCAAGCCTTCCGAAGAGCAGCCTGGTGATAACCCGACTGAAGTTGATGATTCTGGTGTGAAGCCGGTTGATCCGACTGATGAGGAGCAGGACACTGGTATCAAGGTCACTAACCCGGA
>NZ_JASOLS010000089.1:0-337 GCF_030215295.1 Corynebacterium sp. UMB6689
CTCCTGACTTAGGCCAATTTAGTGCGGAAGTTCGCGGCCGGTGATTGCTTGGATGGTGGCGGTGATATCGGGTGGCAGGGGTACGGCGGCGTGGATGGTTTCGCCGCCAACGACGAGCTCGAAGCTTCGGTAGTTCTTTAGGGTGCGCACGAGGCGTTTGATGGATTGACCACTGCGGGTTTCCATCAGGTGCGCCACGGCTAATGCTGCCATCACGATATTGAGATGTGCTGTGATCGAGTCTTGTTTCCTCGCGTAGATCGGGCGGGCCTTTAAGTCTGATTTCGACATCCGGAATGATTTCTCGATGTTGAATAGCCTGCGGTAATGCCCGATC
>NZ_JASOLS010000008.1:0-112706 GCF_030215295.1 Corynebacterium sp. UMB6689
AATCAACAGCAGAAAAGAAATAGCTGCCTAACCACTAGGTAGCTCCACTACGTGTCCACGATTTGCGGGCAACCCCATACCCATGTCCAATTTCCTGTATCAGGGTCTTTAACCCTGGTCCTCTCGTCCATCCACCTGCGGTAGACAGTGTTGAAGTTATGGAGCAATACACCCCAGTCAGCTACCTCTTCTTTAGTTCGCACTCGGGTGAGTTTCAGCGCTAGCGTGTAGATAGCTTTGCCGGCATCAGTGCGCGGACGTGAGGTTGTATAGCGGCGAACTACACGCTGTGCGTGGACGAGGCAACGCTGCACATGTGTTGTTGACCAGCAGGTTTTTATTGCACTTGCTGTTCCTTGCCCGCCATCTGTCGTTGCGATTAACGGGGCGGGGATGCGTTCGAGCAGGCGTGTGTAATCGGGAGCGGTTTCGTGTTTGGCACCAGTGCCAAGCAACAACATGATCGAGGGTGGAAGCTACAATCAAGCATCCGCCAGCGGTGTAGGTACCGTCGAGAAATATCTGGTCATAGACTCGGCCTGTATGTGCCACGGTGGGATCCGGTACGTCAATAAGCCAGTACCATGTAAATCTGCGCTTCATAGTGGAATGGCTTACATTGTTGCGTTTAGCCAGTGCAGTTAGCGAGATTGTGGTGGTGCAATGCTCGATAAAATCCGCAAAAATTCTAGCGTTGGTGACGTCGGGGCGACGTTTGATGCCTGATGCCCCACAGGCTTTACATCGCCATCGTGTGGTTCCTTTGCTGGTAGTTCCGTTGCGTTTCATGTCGCCGCCGCAGTGGCAGCGTGGTCGATTCTTCGGCATCAAGCCACCACACCACCAGGGCCTACCACATCCAGGTAGAAACACCGGGGATTTACCGTCAAGGACAGCGATATACGGTCGTGAAGCCTATACTTTCAACAATCACACTGGACAGTGACTATAAATCACCGATCCCAGACACACTTTCTGACCCTTAACCCATTTTAGCGGACGTGCGGCAACATGGTCCGTATCGGGAACGTGGCAATCAGACCCTAGACAGCAAACCCTTACCTGAGTAAGGTAAGGCTATGCAAAAGAAAGACTTCATGAATGTGCGTGCAGTTATCGCACTCGTAGCCACTCTAGCCCTAGGCGCAGGCCTTGTTGCGTGTTCTTCTGATTCTTCTTCTAAGGAAGGAAACGGAGAAAAGAAGATCGAGCGAGTTGTGGCGCTTGATTGGCGCTACGAGGAAATTCTCAAGGCCCTCGATGTGGACCCAGTGGGAATCGTGGAAATCGGTAAGTCGGAGGCACCGACCACTTTGAAAGGGCAGCTGGGTCAAGCGACCTCTGTGGGCCAGGCCAAGCAGCCGAATCTAGAGGTTATCCAGTCCTTGGAGCCGGATCTGATCCTGGCTAGCCCTACCCGTCAAGCCGATATCATGCCGCAGTTGGAAGAGATTGGGCAGACCGAATCCTACCCAGATGAGACTTACTTGGACGTGCTGGACTCGATGGATGAGATCGCGGCCAAGCTAGGTAAAGAGGAAAAGGCCAAAGAAGTCCGTCAGCGCATCGAGGACAAGATTGCTCATACCAAGGACGCGGTAAAGCCGGGGAGTCGTGCGGTCGTGGCTGGCTGGTCCAGTGAGATGCTCTATACCTGGGTCAACCCTTCCTTCCCCCAGTCGCTACTAAGTGAGGTGGGCTATGACTATGCCTTCGAAGGTGAGAAGTCATCCATCGAATCTAAGACTGATGTAGCGGAACTGACCGGCGATAAGCTCCCTGGTATGAAGGCTGACCTAGTCTTTATGTACAAGGACGTCGATGCGTTTAAAAAGACGCCCTATGCCAAGGGTAGCGGCGACATCGTAGAGGTGGACCAAGATATCTGGTCGCGCGCCCGCGGGCCGCTTTCCGCCGAGCATATGCTCGATGACATCATCGCCGCCGAAGAGTAGTGGCACCTCGAACTAAAACCAGCGTCTGCCTGGTCCTTGCAACCGCTGCCGTCGCCTTCGTGTGGTGGTGGCGGCTTCGCCATGTTCAGGTGCCAGCTGATACCCCGTGGCTGGAAGAAGAGCTGCATAGCGTGGCCTTTGACCGTCTCCTTGCCACCACGGTCGTCGGTATCGCATTAGGGGTAGGCGGGTTATTGCTGCGGACGGCAACTGCGAATCCGCTAGCCGATCCGTCCATCACTGGTGTGAACTCCGGTGCGGCACTCGGCGCAGTCGCAACAGCAATGTTTATAGGAAGCGAAACCTCGAGTGTTGACCAGTTGCCCGGTGCGCTGTTGGGTGCGGGGATTGCTGTGGGGGTGACGGTGGGCGTCGGTAAGAGCGGTGCGATCCAGCGCATGGTACTCGTTGGCGTTGCTGTTTCCGCGCTGTGTAGCGCATTGACCTCCATTTTCTTGGTAGTAGATGAAGCTCAACTGGCTACGGTGATGTCATGGCTTTCTGGTCGGCTTGCCGGTGTGCGCCTAAGCGGTATCATGCCGGCGCTGATTGCCGTGCTGGTCGTGGTTCCCTTGACCTTAGTCGGTGCAAAAACGCTGGACTTGCTCGTAGCAGGCGATGCCGTGGCTGGTGCTGTCGGCGCGAAGCCGGAGCGCATTCGGTTGGCAGCCATTGTGGCGGCGGTAGTGCTTATTGCTCCGGCCGTAGCTGCAACTGGGCCGATTGGCTTCTTGGGGTTGATGGCCGCGGCCGTAGCGTGGCGGGTGTGCGGCTCACACCACCGCATGGGGCTGTGCGTGGCTGGAATTGTTGGAGCAGCGGTGCTTTTGGTGGCCGATTCGGTTGGCCAGGCAATCTGGGCGCCAGCCGAGACCCCAGTGGGCATCGTGACTTCTTTGGCTGGCATGCCATTAGTGTTGTGGGCCGTCCATGCGCTGGGGAGGAGGAAGCATGCGGCATAAGAGATTTGTTGGGGTGCTAGTAGGACTCATCCTGGCGTTGGCGTTGAGCGCAATCATCGGCATGGGCGTCGGTGCGGTGATGAAACCGCCGGGCGAGGTGATCACCGCCTTCGTTACCGGAGAGCCGCTCATCTGGAAGTACCGCGCCCCGCGGATCTTGGTGGGAATCTGCGCTGGTATTGCCATGGCCGTCTCTGGCTGTCTATTGCAGTCCGCGCTACGCAATCCTTTGGCCGCACCAGATACGGTGGGTATTACCTCCGGCGGCGGACTCGCGGCCGTTGCGGTACTCATGGGATCAGGCGCCCTGCCGGCCCACCTGCTGACTTTCATAGCCTTTATTGGAGCGTTGGCTGGAACTGGGCTGGTTCTTCTCCTCGCCGGGCGCGGGGCAAGTGATCCGGTGCGCCTGCCGCTTACCGGGGTGGCGGTATCTTTTGGGCTGGGCGCCATCACCGAATTGCTCCTGGTGCGGGCTGCCCCAGAGGCAGGAGCGGCCATGACATGGTTGAAAGGTTCGCTTTACGCCCGCTCGCTTGGCGATGCCACCATTGTCGCCCCCTTTATCCTTCTCGCCCTAACCGTCGCGATGGTGGTGGCAAAACACCTGGATATGCTCGCGCTGGATGATTCCACCATGGCCGGCATCGGCGTGAGCACCAAGATATGGCGCCTAATAGCAGTAGCCTTAGCCGTCATCCTCGGTGCCGCGGGAGTCGCCGCGGCCGGGGTCTTGGGCTTCGCCGGACTCATCGTCCCCCATGCTGCTCGCTTGGTTGTTGGCGCGAACCTGCGCTGGCAAATACCCGTGGCAGCCCTAGGCGGCGCGGTCCTTGTGACCGCATGCGATACGCTCGGTCGCTGGGCCTTCGCCCCCACGGAAATCCCCGTTGGCGCGCTCATCGCGCTGATCGGTGCACCGTATTTCATTTTCCTATTGACTCGACTGACCCGAGTGCGAAACGGAGGCTAGACATGACACTGACGTGCAGCGGATTAACCGTGGGCTACGGTGGACCCGATGTGGTCAAGGACGTAAATCTTCACTTATCCAGCGGTCAAGTAACCGCTCTGATCGGGCCGAATGGCTGCGGCAAGTCGACGCTTCTCAAGACATTGGGCCGCCAACTTACGCCCAGCGCAGGTGCGGTGTACCTCTCGGACCAAAATATCAGCAAGTATTCCTCGCGTGCCTTTGCCCGTGAAGTTTCTTTTCTGCCACAACATCCCGTGGCTCCGGAAGGGGTATTAGTGCGTGACGTCATCGGTTACGGCCGCTATCCCTATACAGGGGCGCTAGCGACGATGCGGGCCGGAGATCATGCAGCGGTTGAGCGTGCTGCCTCGCGTGCTGGGGTGAGCGAGCTTCTCGACGCCCCCGCGGCAGACCTTTCCGGTGGTCAGCGCCAGCGCGTCTTCCTCGCTATGACTTTGGCCCAAGAAACGCCAATTACCTTGCTTGACGAGCCGACTACTTACCTCGACCCCGCGCACCAATTGTCCATTTTGGATCTGATTCGAGATCTCAATGGCGCCGGGGTCACAGTGGTCATGGTGGTCCACGATATGGTCCATGCCGCGCGTTACGCCGATAGAATCGTAGCCATGCGTGAGGGACGCATTGTGGCCGAAGGGGCCACCGAGGAGGTGATGACCGCTGAACTCGTACGCGAAACCTTCCATGTTGAGTGTTTAGAGATGACTGATCCCTCCACCGGTCGACGCTTTCCCATACCCATTTCCGTGCACGCTCCTGAATTTTCTGGAACCCTAGAAGGAAGAAGATAAATCTATTTAAAGGAGTACGTAGCAATGGCAAACGAACTAGGCCACGAAGTTGACCTGGATCGCAACGAATACAAGTACCTGGCATCTGAGGACACTGTGTCTTCGGCAGCTAACTCTGGCACCTCCGCTCGGTCCGGCGCGGCTGCAGCAGGTGCAGGGGTTGCAGCGGCAGGCGCCGCGGGCACAGCCGGCCTATCTACCGCCAGCAAGTACGAGCCGCAGAATCACGTCGTTGCTGGCGCCGACGAAGAGCATGTAGGCTCTGCCTCCGAGCAGCCGGACCTGCAGGAGAAGCTGGATGAGAACAACGCTGACTACGCGCCGAGCCAGCACATCGTAGGTGAGGCGCAGGAAGAGCACATTGGTTCCGCCCCGCAGCAGCCGGACCTGCAGGAGAAGCTGGACGAGGAGAACTCGGACTATGCGCCGAGCCAGCACATCGTAGGCGGCGCGCAGGAAGAGCACATTGGTTCCGCCCCGCAGCAACCGGACCTGCAGGAGAAGCTGGACGAGGGTAACTCTGACTACGCCCCGAGCCAGCACATCGTAGGCGAAGCAAACGAAGAGCGTGTTGCTACTGTGCCGAACCAGGACAACGTCAACGGTCAGCAGTCCTCTGAGCGCCTGGATCAGCTAAAGGACAAGGCATCCGAGGCTGGTAGCGCCGTCGGCGATGCGTTCCAGCGCGCTAAGGGCTTCGTGGAGGACAAGGCACACGAGTACCAAGAGGAGTCCACGAAGAAGGGTGGCTTCTTTGACCGCGTCAAGGGCGCTGTCCGTGATGCTCGCGAGTCCATCGAAGACAAGCGCAAGAACTAACCAGCGCTGATACTAAGCCGCTTTCCCAGGGCTCGGGGAGGCGGCTTTTGTCGTATGCGCAATCCTGCTAATCGTCTAAGGCGTGAAGGTAGAGTTGGCTAATCAGCAGGCGCCTTGGCACGTCCACAAGTGGGCGCAGGGAGGGGAGGAAGGGCTCTGAGGCGGCGTCGATAAGCAGCAGTGTGCGGCCATCGCGCAGGCGCTCCAGAGCAAAGGTCTCCTCGCCGCGCTCAAGGTGTCCGGGAAGGGTGCCGTAGGTGAACCCGCAGCGGCCGTCCTTGTGGAATACATCGACCACGCGGCAGCGAAAATCCCATGGGCCAAAGCCACGTTTCGCGGCGGCCTCTATTTGTTAGAAAGGTCGCTTGACTGATTCGGCTTCACAGTGCTTCGTGGGCCCGAAATCGCTAGGGCAGCATGTGCTTGCCCGTGCGCAAGGAACTGAAGATTAAGGAGAACCATCATGAACAACAAACTGGCGAAGGCATGGCCAACGCCGCGCAGTGGTCGCTCGTAGCCGCTACCGCATTCTTCGCTCTGAGCTTTGTCGGTGCACTTAGGGTGCTCCGTGCTGCGGGGGGGGGGGAGAAGGGTGCCCCCGCAAACAACGCCGATCTCGGTGCCCGCGTTAATCGCGTCCCGAACTGATTTTCCACCCGCGTGCTGCTTTGCGTTGCTGCCAGAAGTGACGGTAGATACCGGGGACATCGGAAAGCTCAGAATGCGTGCCCAGCTGGCTGACTTGCCCGTGTTCATCCAAGACTACGATTTGATCAGCAGATTTGATTGTATCCAGCTTATGGGCGATGACAATAAAAGTAGATTGCTCCCGTAGCTCGTCCATCGCAGCAAGAATGTTTGCCTCATTTTCTGCATCGAGCGCGGAGGTAGCCTCATCAAAGAGTACAATCGGCGCTTGCTTGAGAAGCGCGCGAGCTACAGATACGCGCTGGCGTTCACCACCGGATAGAAGCCGACCGCCTTCACCAACAGGAGTATGCCACCCTAGGCGGTTGGCAATAGAAGTCACGCCTGAAAGATCAGCTGCGCGGAAGACTTCCTCATCGGAGGCGTCGGGACGACCAACGCGGATATTAGCGATTAACGAGTCGTCGAAGAGGTAGACATCCTGAAAAACCATGGACAGTCTGGACATTAACTGTTCGGTTCCAAGCTCGCGGATATCTACGCCGTCAACCATCACCGCCCCGGAATCTACATCCCAGAATCGCGAAATAAGGCGCGCAATTGTGGTCTTTCCGGAGCCAGAAGGACCGACAATGGCGGTAACGGTGCCTGGTCGAGCATGGAAAGCGATATCTACCAATACTGGTTTATCGCCGTATCCAAACGTGACATTACGCAGCTCTACACTTCCCGAACCATCGCCTGGGCGCGGAGTAGTGGGTTCCGGTAGGGACGGGGCATCGGTGATGAGCTCAGTTTCTGTGAGCGCGATACGGCCGGCATCTAAACCGACGAAAGAAGAACCCAGCTGCTCAAGCGTGCGGGTAAACCTCAAGCTGATTCCGATGATCGCAATTGTTTCTAGTGGCGATAGGGCGCCTTCAACGGCAAGATCCGCGGAGACCATAATGAGAGCCACAATGAAGATCTGCACTACTATGCCGTTGAGTAGCAAAGCTAATGTGGATACCCATAGCTCGCGTATTCGTGCTTTATGGTCGATTTCTAGCGCTTGCTCTAGTGGCGCAAAAACTTGTGATTGTCCTGCCGCGCGCAGGGCTGGTTGACGGTTAGCAAATTCTACGATGCGCTGGGAGAGCTCTTTACTCGGCCCCAGTGCGCGGTTCGATGCTTTCTCACGAATCCATGCAGCCAACTGCATCACCACGAGCGCCAATGGTGCGATGATAAGAAGGACCAAGCCCAGCTTCGGGTTCCAGAAACACGCTCCTACTAACAAGGTGACAAGTGCCGCGCTATCGCGGTATATCGTTCCTTGAATATGCGCAATGGTCTCGGCCGCCACCATAAAGCGATCTGAAACGAGGCGAGATAGGCCGCCGGTATTAGCCGGTACGAACCAGCCGAGCGGTAGCGTTGCTAATTTATCGCCCACAGTCGTGTGCGCGGCTCGGATGAAATCCAAGGCCGTGTGGTAAGAGGCCATGGTTGCGAAAAATCGTAGCGCAAAAGCTACGAGCGCAATTGCCAAAAGCGTCCACATCCATGGTGCGATCGTCGTATCCCCATCGAGTGCCTTTGTAAGTGGCACGAGCGTGAGAACGGCGAGGCCATCAAGCACGCCAACGATAAGCGATAGACAAGCATACCTTTTATTGAGCTTATGGCCTACAGGACTTTGCAGCTTTTTGACACTGCGAGTGAGTAGCGGATCACGAAGACGCGAACTAACAGGCGTAGTGGCATTAGACATGAGAATTATCCTTCATAGGCTTGAGGCAGATTATTTGGTCTGCTCCTTGGATGGACTCCGGCTTGTGGGCGATGACTAAGACGGTCTTGCCTCTGACGAGTGTGGCTAGAGCTGCTTGAATTTCTGCTTCGCAGTCAGGATCAGTTGCCGCAGTAGCTTCATCCAGGATCAAGATTGGGGCATTGGTAATGATTGCCCGGGCAATAGAAATGCGTTGCTGTTGTCCACCGGATAAAGAGGTGTCCTCACCAACAACGGTGTCGAGCCCAGCCGGTAAAGCGCGAATATCAGCAGCTATGTGCGCAGCCTCTGCGGCTTGCCAGATCTCTTCATCGCGGGCTTCTGGGCGTGCAAGGCGAATGTTTTCCCGAATACTCATACGCAGTAAGTGAGGATCTTGTAAGACGAAAGCCACAGTGCGGTACAAACTGTCGAAAGTGAGATCACGGATATCCACGTTGTTGATAGTGATTGTGCCCGAATCTGGATCCTGGAAACGCGCCAACATCGTTGCTGCTGTGGATTTGCCAGACCCGGAGGGGCCAATCAATGCCGTGACAGTGCCTGCATTTAGTTGCGCAGAAAAGTCTTGGAGGACTGGTGTGTCTGGGGCGTAGCTAAAGCTGACCTTATGGAACTCCACCTCCATGTCTTGACTATTGGCGTCGAGGCTCTTTTGGCCTTCTTTCACATGGGAAATTGTCATGACTTCATCAAGGCGCAACGCCGCATTGCCAGCGAGCTGGTAAGACCACATCATTTGGCCGACGGTTTGAATCGTGCCCGGGAGCACCAGCGCAATTAACGTTGTTGCGATGACTTCAGCGACCGTGACATAGCCACCAGCTATCAGCAGGGAACCGACTCCTAGATTGATAAGGATGAGGACAGGAACCGCCACCACAGACTCTGAGATTGCGGAAACACGCAGAAGCGGACGTACCCACTCGTAATAGAATTCCGCGAATTTTTGGGCAGCTTCGCGATATCGAGCGTGGGCTTTGCCAACGGTGCCGAAAGCCTTGACGACGGAAATACCTTCGGAGAACTCCACCGCAGTCGCAGAGACCTCACCCAGATAATTATCCATTTCCGCAGTTTTTGTGCCCATATCTTTCATTGAATATGCTTGGATTGCTAGGAAAATGGGCACAGTGGCAATAGAAAGTAGACCAAGGCGCCAATCCAAGATAAAGGCATAAACCAGAAGCGCGAGGGGCGTAAAGATCGCGGCGACCTTCTCTACAGGAGCATGGGCTGTCAGGGTGTGCAGAGTTAACGTATCGTCCTCGACGGCTTTGCGGACTTTGCCGGAATTAGTCTGGCTAAACCACGAGAGTGGTGCTTTCGCAATAGCGGTAATAATTCGGCGCCGGTTAATCCCCACCAGCTTTGCATCAGCGAAGTGGGTGATTGCAAGGGCAAGGAAATAGAAGAATAGCTGGCCCAAAAATGCAGCAAGTAGCCATTTCACAATGGACGCGACGTCATCAGTATTGCCGTCGATTAGAGCATTTCCCAGTGCCACCAACGCGACGTAGGGTGCTACGGCGAGTACCGAGGATATAAGCGCGAGAAACTGTGCGAAGTAGATGGTTGTTTGCACTGGGGCCAGTAGTTTTTTTAGAGCGACCTGGCCGGCTTTTAGTTTTGCGCGAGCCTCTTCTTCCGGTGACGCACCGTGTGATTCTGGTGCGTGGGTTCCGCTTGATTCTGTGGAACTTTGTTTTAGTTCAGACATTTCTTTCTCAATTCTTGTTGATGTCAGTCATATCGATGATTCTGGTGACTGATTCTTGGATGAATTCGTGGTCATGGGTGATGACGATGACCACTGCTCCGCTTGCTGCAAGAGATCGAAGTAGCGCAGAGATGGATTGCAGTTGGCGCCAGCCCACGCCAGAGGTAGGTTCATCGAAGATGTAGATCGCTGCTTGCTCGGCTTGGGCTGAAGCTATGGCTAAGCGTTGCCGTTGCCCACCGGACAGAGACTGCGGATGCCGTTGGGCCATTCCTGCCAGATCGAGGCGATGGAGAATCTCATTGACATCGATGTGGTCCCGCTTCTTCTTTGCCAGTCCGAGCGTGACTTCTTCTTCGGTGGTGGCTGCGAATAATTGGCGGCCAACATCTTGCATCACCATGTACGCGGCACGTCTGCGGGCAGCCGCTCCTACTCGTTTGCTGTTCAAACGGAGACTACCGCCGCGTTTGGGAGAAGCAAGACCACAAATGATCCTGGCGAGGGTGGTTTTTCCAGCGCCGTTGGGCCCGATTAAGGCGGTGACTTCGCCGCTGGGGAAAAATGCGTGGTCAATGTTTAATACCTCATGTGCGCCATAAGAAAAACAGATGTTGCTTAGCTCGAGTCCGCTCCGCTGGGGATCGGCGTTTTCGAGCGTGGGTGGTACCGGCACGCTCGCGGGCAGGGGAACATGGTGTAAGCTGCGTAGCCCCAATTGTTTGCGTTCGGGTTCGTCTAAGGCATAAAACTCCTGAGCGCGGAAACTCCGCGTTATTTTTCCCTGAGTCAAGTAAATAACTTGGTCAGCGATATCTTTTAAGAAAAAGAGACGGTGATCAGCGATAATGATCGTTGTGCCTAATTCCTTCAAGCGGTGTAGCACGCGTGCAAGAATATCGATGCTTTCCATAGAGAGATTGGACGTGGGTTCATCGAGAAGCACGAGACTGCCCGGGGACACAAGCGCGCATGCGCATGCCACGGTTTGTAACTGCCCACCGGATAATTCTTTGAATCGCCGGCCCCGAAGATCGTTAATGCCTAGTAGCTCGACCGCTGATTGAATCCTCGACTCAATTTCTTTGGGATCTACACCAAGGTTTTCTAGCCCGAAGGCCAATTCTGCATTGACGCTTTCAGTGAAAAATTGTGTCCTTGGATTCTGGAATACTGAGGCGCTGAACTCGATGGCTCGGGACAGCGGTTCTTCCGCAGGGGTAAAAGCCTGGTCATCCTTTATAATAGTGATGGTGCCTAGTAGCTCTCCTGGATTGAAATGGGGGATGAGTCCGTTGATCAACTTGAGTACCGTGGACTTTCCCGATCCGGAATCACCGGTAATCAGTAGACACTGTCCTGGAGAGACAGAAAAAGACACATCAGATACACCTTGAATACCTGGCCGAGCTCCCAATGGATATGTAAAAGAAACGTTGTGGGCGTCTACACTGGTTGCGATACTGCGTTCGTTCATAAGTGGACCTCCGTGGGAAGCCAGACAGAGGCAACAACGAGGCCCAACCCAGCTAGTGCAGTTGCATCGACAAGCTTGAAGGAAAGATCGGCGGTGGTGGTTGGGCGTGCGGGTCCTCCCAATCCCCGGACAAGAGCAGAGGCAGCGAGCTCATCACCAGCGCGGACGACGGCACCTAATAAGGGGATGATCAACATCGCGGACGATTGTGTGGGCTGTGTGATCCAGCTTTTTACTCCAGGCTGGAGACCCCGAAGGACCATGGCATCGCGGATGGCTTTGGCTTCTGCCACGATGATCGGCAAAACGCGCAGGAAAACCGCCGGTGGAATGGTGGCCCAGCCTGGTAAACGCAGGTCCCGCAGTGCTGAGGTCAACGTGGATGGTGTGAGAGTGAGCAAGCCGAATGTGCCGATGGACATGCTGATGACAAAACGGCTTAGCCACGAAAAAATTGCCGCTGAAAAAGCGAAAAATGTGGAGCCAGGAAGCTGTAATAGGCCCCAGTACCCTAGATAGGATAATGCAAAAGCGAACAGGCAAATAAGACCATAGTGTGGCTTTACTGTAGCTAGTGCGATGGAGCTGAAAGCGATAGAAATCAGCAGTGTCGGTAGGTGGCCGTGGCTGAGAGCTACCGCATTGATTACTAGAACAGAAAGCAGCACGGTCCGTGGATCGATCGAAGATCGATGAAGCACGCCCTGTTTTTGCAGGCTCACAGGAGACCAGCGCTTTCAAAGTGTTTGCGGCTGACGCGAACTCCGACCTTTCCTCCGATAAAGCCGACGATGAGCGCACAAATGGCCAGTACTCCAATGGTCCATGGCTGGAAGATATCCGACATGGCATCGGCATATTCTTGACCCATTTGGTCTGCGATATCGACGTAGTAGGAGTCCGTATCCAGAATTAGCGGGATAAAAGGCATAGAAATCCAGACACAGAAGACGCTGTAGGCAATAGGGAAGGATTTGGCAATACTGAGGTGGCTTTTTGTAATAATCAAATCCGCGATAAACCCTAGAATTATGCTTCCCAGCAGGGTCCAGAAGTAGTGTCCGGTGAGCATGAATGCTAGTCCGTTAATACCACCGACGAGGGTGAAAGCACCCATTTTGGGCGTGCGGGCGGCATAAAGCGCTAGCACGATTCCGTTTGCGATTGCCGCGATGAACCATCCAATAAACATGAATTGTGGTCCTGCGAATCCAATCATTCCGCTTACAAAGGTGATTACAAAGTAAAGTGCAGCAAAGATGCCAGCGTTGATGAGATCTCTGGTGTTTAAACGTGCCGTCGACCCACTGGATGAGCTTGCACTCCGTGCGGGCGTAGAGGACTGTTGGGTCATAGTAAACCTCGATTTATGAACAGCAGGAAAGGTAAGGCTTACCTAAGTTAGGTAATACTGTTTATAAAACATTTCAAGTTTTGATCTGAAGATTCACCCTTAATGGGGGTGAATGCAGATAAGTAGACATCAAACCAGACCACGACTACCGACTAAGTACCGACAAAATCGGCACCAACGGCAAGACAACCCTGCGATGGGGAGGCAAACTACGCCGCCTCTACATCGGACGCAGATGGGGCGGGGAACCAATCACCATGGTCTGCATCGACAACCACGTCGACGTCAAAATAGCCATCACTGGGGCACAAATCGCCGCCTACACACTCACCGAAGAAAAGATCTACTACAACTAGAAAGACAACGAACTCAACCCCAGTCGGGGCAACTAAAAAATCTCGAGACACCGACCGGAACGATGTCTCGAGACTTCACAGCGTGCCCCAGAGAAGATTCGAACTTCCGACACCGGCTTTAGGAGAGCCGTGCTCTATCCCCTGAGCTACTGGGGCGGGGGTGCGTTGCGCACCTAGGTAAGACTAGCAGCCCCGCGTGGGGCGGCGTTAAATGCGTCGCCTTTCGTTTATTCGCCGGCCAGCTCCGCGTACTTGGCGCGGACCTCGCTGGCGGAAGGGTTGGTGGCGTGGGTGCCGTCGGAGTAGAGGACGGTGGGCACGATGCGGTTGCCGTCGTTGACGGACTCGATCCAGGCGTTGATGTCGGCGGTGTCGGGGGAATCCGCTTCGACGTTGACGAGCTCGTATGGGGTTTCGGTGCGGTCCAGGTTTTTGATCAGCTTGGCACAGAACGGGCACCAATCGGCGAAGAAGATGGTGACGTGCTCAGTGGTTTCGGGAGTGGCAACGTTGGTGCTCATTAAGCAGCAGCCTTTCTGTCGTAGGTGAGGAAACGGTATTTCATCGGCAGCTCGCTGGGCGGCTGGCCGGGAATGGTGAGGTGGCCTGATTCGGAGGTCAGCCAGTCACTATCGGCAGACAGACTGAACTCTTCAGGCACGGTGGGGGCCAGTACGACATCTGCGCCGTAGGCATCGCCGACTTGTACACCCATGAGGGTGAGCTCGATGGTATCCACGCGCTCGAGGGCGGAATGGTAGAGCTGGCCGCCGCCGATGATCCAGGCGTCGCCAGGCGCAGCATCAAGCGCGGCGTCGAGGTTATCCACCACGGTGGCGCCCGCAGACCACTCGCCGGGCTCGCGGCTAGAGAGCACGATGTTCTCCCGGCCTGGCAACGGGCGGAACTTGGGGTTGAGGGACTCCCACGTCTTGCGGCCCATGATGACAGGCGCACCCATGGTCACTTCTTTGAAGTGCTTCAGGTCTTCCGGCACGTGCCAGGGCATGACCACGCCGTCACCGATGACGCCGTCGAGGGACTGGGCCCAGATTGCGCCCAGCATTAGACGGACACCTGTGCCTTGATGGTGGGGTGGGGGTCGTAGCCGATGACCTCAAAATCATCGAAGTCATAGTCAAAGAGGCTCTCAGCCTTGTGGAGCTTGAGCTGCGGGTACTCGCGCGGCTCGCGGGAGAGCTGTTCCTTAACCTGCTCAATATGGTCGTTGTAGATGTGGCAATCCCCGCCGGTCCAGATGAGCTCGCCCACCTCAAGGCCTGCTTGCTGCGCAAACATGTGAGTCAGCGCCGCGTAGGAGGCTAAGTTGAAGGGGACACCGAGGAACATGTCGGCTGAGCGCTGGTAGACCTGCATGGAGAGTTTCCCGTCAGCGACGTAGAGCTGGAACAGCAGGTGGCAGGGCATGAGCGCCATCTTGTCCAACTCAGAAACGTTCCACGCGGAGACCAAGTTGCGGCGCGAGTCCGGGTTGTTCTTGAGCGTGTCCAGCGCGACCTGAATCTGATCGATGTGCTGGCCATCCGGCGTGGGCCAGGAGCGCCATTGCACGCCATAGACAGGGCCCAACTCACCGTCCTCATCGGCCCACTCGTTCCAGATGCGAACCTTGTTCTCCTGCAGCCACGTCACGTTGGACTCGCCGCGCAGGAACCACAGCAGCTCACCAATCACGCCGTGAAAGTAGACCTTCTTGGTGGTCAGCAGGGGAAAAGACTCCGCCAGGTTATAGCGAAGTTGGGCACCGAACAGGGAGAGGGTGCCGGTGCCAGTGCGGTCGCCTTTGGGAGCGCCTTCTTCCAAGACGCGGCGCAGGAGGTCCTCGTACGGAGTCTCAATCATGGTCGCCATGATAGCGCCCTTGCGTCCGTGCCATGTGCGCGGGGCTTAGTAGCCGCCGTTGGCCTCCGCGTAGGCGGCGGCGTGCTCCAGAATCTCGTCTGCCAACTCCGGGCGGCAGATCAAAAGATCCGGGATGAAGGTGTCCTCATTGTTGAATTTGATGGGCGAGCCATCCAGGCGCGAGCAGTGCAGACCCGCCGCCAGAGCCACGCCCACCGGGGCGGCCTGGTCCCACTCGTACTGGCCGCCGGCATGGATGTATCCGTCATAGTCACCCAACAACACGTGGATGGCCTTCGCACCCGCGGAGCCTACGCCGACGGTCTCAAAGCCCATCTTCTCCGCGACGTAATCCGCTACCTTCGGCGGGCGGTTACGAGAAACCACGAACTTCTTTGACAACGGGCCGGTTACCGCGCGCACGTCGGAGGACTTAAAGGTCACGCCCATGTCCGGCATGCCGACGGCCGCGTGGATGGGGGTGCCGTTTTCCACCAGCGCGATGTGGACGGCCCAGTCCTGGCGGCCGGTAGCGAACTCCTTGGTGCCGTCGAGCGGGTCGATGATCCACACACGGTCCTTCTTCAAACGGCTCAAGTCATCGGCAGCCTCCTCCGACAGGACGCCGTCCTTGGGGCGGTGCTGCTCAAGGACGCGGGAGATCCACTCCTGAGCGGCCTCATCGCCGGCATCACCCAGCGCCAAGCCGCGCAGCAGGCCACCGTTGCGCACACCTTTGAGGATTTCGCCGCAGCCATCGGCGAGGGAGTTGGTTAGACGGGAATCAGAAATCTCAACGGTCATAGTGACCAGATTAGCGCGCGCGATACAGTAGGGCATGTCCAAAAACGTTCTGGCGAAGTTCCGCCCACAGGTGGCCGGGTGGTTCCAGGACGTTTTCGCCGCCCCCACCCCCGTCCAAGAGCAGGCATGGGAGGCGATTTCCGGCGGTGCGAATGCGCTGGTTGTGGCACCGACCGGCTCCGGTAAGACGCTCGCGGCATTTCTGTGGGCGCTGAATTCTTTGGTGGAGCGCGAAGGCCAGACCGCCCTGCCGCTGAGTAATGAACCGTCCCGCGAGGGTGCTCATGATGGCGTGAGAGTGCTGTATATCTCACCACTCAAGGCTTTGGGCGTGGACGTGGAGAATAACCTGCGCGCCCCGCTCAACGGCATCGCCCGCACCGCCGAGCGGCTGGGCCTAGAAGTGCCGGATATTACCGTCGGCGTGCGCTCGGGGGATACCCCGCAAGCCGAGCGTGCCCGCCAGGTGCGCAAGCCGCCGGACATCCTCATCACCACGCCGGAATCGGCCTATCTTATGCTCACCTCCAAAGCGGCGGGGATTCTGAAGACTGTGGATACCGTCATTATCGATGAGATCCACGCCCTGGCCGGCACCAAGCGCGGCGTGCACCTAGCGCTGACTTTGGAGCGCCTCGGGCTTATCGCCGGGGAGTTCCAGCGCATCGGGCTGTCGGCCACGGTGCGGCCGCTGAGTGCTGTCGCGAACTTCTTGGGCGGCGACCGTCCCGTCGACATCATCGCACCACCCGCCAAGAAGCGCTGGCAGCTCGACGTCCACGTGCCGGTCGAGGACATGTCGGACCTGCCCACCCCGGAGCAGGGATCCCCCATCGGGGAGGCGACTGTCGACGACCCCCTGGGCATCACCCAAGGCCCCCAAGACGCCCTGCACGTGCACGCGCAACGCAAGGAAGAGAGCGTTGTTGGCGACTCCGCCCTGCCCACAGCGAAATCCATCTGGCCCTTCATCGAAGAAGAGCTCTACGCCGAAATCATGGAACAGCGCTCCACCCTCGTCTTCGTCAACTCGCGCCGCACCGCCGAGCGGCTCACCAGCCGGCTCAACGAGCTCTATGCCCAGCAACACGATCCAGAGTCCTTGAGCCCAGCGACCCGGCGCGACCCAGCCCAGCTGATGAAGCAGGTCGACGTCGCCGGCAAGGCCCCTGCCGTCATCGCCCGCGCGCACCACGGCTCGGTATCCAAGGACGAGCGCGCGCTGACGGAGACGATGCTCAAGGAAGGCACGCTCAAAGCCGTGGTGGCCACGAGCTCCCTGGAGCTGGGCATCGACATGGGCGCGGTGGAGCTGGTGGTGCAGGTAGAATCCCCACCCTCGGTGGCTTCTGGCCTGCAACGCGTGGGCCGCGCCGGGCACTCCGTCGGCGCGGTCTCCCATGGTTCCTTCTATCCCAAGCACCGCGCGGACCTCGTGCAATCAGCACTCACAGTCGCCCGCATGGAGGAGGGCCTCATCGAGGAGATGCACGCACCGCGCAACCCGTTGGATGTCTTGGCACAGCAGACGGTAGCGGCGGTGGTGGCGTCGGCAAGCGCGGGCACGAGCGAGGGACTCGAGGCCGACAGTTGGTACGACACCGTGCGCCGCGCCTGGCCCTATAAGGATTTGGCGCGCGAGGTTTTTGACTCCGTTCTGGACCTGATCAGCGGCGTGTACCCGTCGACGGATTTTGCAGAGCTCAAACCCCGTGTGGTCTATGACCGCGTGACAGGCATCCTCACCCCGCGCCCCGGCGCGCAACGCGTGGCGGTGACCAACGGCGGCACCATCCCGGACCGCGGCATGTTCGGCGTCTTCCTGGTGGGTACTGGTGAGGCCGGTTCCGCGCCGCGCCGCGTGGGTGAGCTCGATGAGGAAATGGTTTATGAAACCCGGGTGGGGGATATCTTCACCCTCGGTGCGACGAGCTGGCGTGTGGAGGAGATCACGCGCGACCAGGTGTTGGTGACACCCGCGCCGGGGCACACCGGGCGCTTGCCTTTCTGGAACGGTGACCAAGCTGGGCGTCCCTATGAGCTGGGCAAGGCGTTGGGTGCATTCCGGCGGGAGGCGCTCGCGGATCCGTCGGTGGTGCGCGGTGCGGATGAGAATGCGCGGCGCAATATCGCCGCCTACCTGCAGGAGCAGAACGAGGCCACCGGGCTTATCCCGGATGAAAAGACGCTTCTGCTGGAGCGCTTCACGGACGAGCTGGGGGATTGGCGCGTGCTGCTGCACACCCCGTTTGGCCGGCCGGTGAATGCGGCGTGGGCGCTGGCGGTGGGGCAGCGCGTGGCGGAGCGCACCGGGATGGATGCCCAGGCCGTGGCGGGCGATGACGGCATCGTGCTGCGCCTGCCGCAGGGGGAGCAGGACCCGGATGCCGCGCTCTTTCTTTTCGACGCCGATGAGATCGCGGACATCGTCACCGAACAGGTAGGCAACTCCGCGCTCTTCGCCTCTAGGTTTAGGGAGTGCGCGGCGCGAGCGCTGCTTCTGCCGCGGCGCAACCCCGGCAAGCGCGCGCCCTTGTGGCAGCAGCGCCAGCGCGCGGAGCAGCTTCTCGACGTCGCCCGCAACTACCCATCCTTCCCCATCATCCTGGAGACCGTGCGCGAGTGCGTGCAGGATGTCTATGACCTGCCGGCGCTGACGGAGGTCATGCGGGAGTTAGCGCACCGCCGCGTGCGCATCGCGGAGGTCACCACGGAGCAGCCCTCACCTTTCGCGTCCTCGCTGCTGTTCAACTACACCGGCGCGTTCATGTACGAGGGGGACTCGCCCCTAGCGGAAAAGCGTGCAGCGGCCTTGGCATTGGACCCGGCGCTGTTGGCGAAGCTGTTGGGCACGGTGGAGCTGCGCGAGCTTCTCGACGGCTCCATCATCGCCGAAGTCCACGCCCAGCTGCAGCGCACCACTCCGGAACGTCAGGCGCGCACCACTGAGGAGGTCGCGGATCTGCTGCGCGTGCTCGGCCCCATCCCGGTCGAGGAATTCGGCGCGCACGCCACGGTGCCACCCAGCGCACTCGATGCGCTCGGCGCGCGGATCATGCGGGTGCGCATCAACGGTCGCGAGCACGTGGCGCAAGCGCTCGATGCGCCGTTGCTTCGCGACGGCCTGGGCATCCCCGTCCCGCCCGGTATTCCTGCACAGCAGGCCACGATTACCGATGCCGTCGATCAGCTGGTCAGCCGCTGGGCGCGCACGCGCGGGCCCTTTGTAGCGCGCGATGTGCAGGAAGCCTTTGGCCTGTCAGCCGCGGTGGCGCACTCGACGCTGAATGGGCTGGATTCCATCCTGGCGGGGCACTACCGCCAAGGCGTGGAGGAACAGGAGTACTGCGCGGCGGAAGTGCTCAAGGTCATCCGCTCGCGCTCGCTGGCGGCTGCCAGAGCTGCCACGCAGCCTGTTTCTCCCGCGGCCTTCGGGCGCTTCCTGCCGGACTGGCAGCAGGTGGCCGCGGTGGGCCGGCGCCCGGTGCTGCGCGGGGTGGACGGCGTCTTCGCCGTCATCGAGCAGCTGGCCGGCGTGCGCCTGCCGGCCTCGGCCTGGGAGAGCCTCATCCTTCCTGCGCGCGTCGGGGATTATTCGCCGACCATGCTCGATGAACTCACCGCCAGCGGCGAGGTCCTCATCGTGGGCGCGGGCAAGGCCGGCTCCAACGACCCGTGGATCATGCTGCTGCCGGTGGATTATGCCGCACAGCTCGCCCCGCAGGTCTCTGCGGAAGAGGCGGGCGTGTCCCTGCTGCAGACCCAGCTGCTGGAGGCCCTGCAGGGCGGCGGCAGCTACCTCATCTCCGATATTCAACCGCAGCTCAGCGGCACACCCCAGGAGGTCCGAGAGGCGCTCTGGGGCCTGGTGGAAGCAGGTCTGGTCAGCCCCGATTCCTTCGCTCCTATCCGGGCCCACCTGGCCGCAGGTGGGCCTGCCGGGCGTGCGGCGCATCGCGCGCGGCGTCGGCCAACGCGCTCGCGCCTGCGCATGGGGCGCACGTCCTTTGCGCAAGCACACAATGCTTCCGGTACACCGACCGCACCGGACGTGGTGGGACGCTGGTCGCTCTCCGTTCCAGCTGCTACGGATGCCACGTCGCGCTCCATTGCCCACGGCGAGGCCTGGCTGGACCGCTACGGCGTGCTTACCCGCGGGTCAGTGGTGGCCGAGGATGTCCTGGGTGGTTTCGCCTTGGCCTACAAGGTGCTCTCCGGCTTCGAGGAATCCGGCAAGGCGATGCGCGGCTACGTCATTGAGGGCTTGGGCGCGGCGCAGTTCTCCACGCCTGCGGTCATCGATCGCCTGCGCGGGGTGGATGATTCCCCCGATGTTACGGGCTGGCCCTCCGGAACTCGCGAGCCGCAGACGTATGTCCTGGCCGCCACGGACCCCGCCAACCCTTATGGCGCGGCGCTGCCCTGGCCGCCAACTGATGTCGGCGAATCCGCGGCCCGCCCCACCCGCGCCGCGGGTGCCTTGGTGGTGCTCATGGATGGCCTGCCGGTGGCGCACTTAACCCGCGGCGGGAAGACGCTGACGACGTTCTTTAACGCTCTGCCCGAGGGTATCGAGCGCACCGAGGTACTTGCCGCAGTTCTCGCGGGCCTCAACGAGCTGGTGGCCGCCGGACGCTTGAGCAAGCTGGTCATCGAGAAGGCAAACGGGCGGCCCATCTTCGAGTCGAAGCTGGGCGGTGAGCTGCGCGCACTGGGGGCGGCACTGACCCCGAAGGGCGTGCGGATTACTGGATCTGCCCACACCGCCTCTTCCGGCCGTGCAGGACAGCACGGCCACTCTGGAGAAGCCGCGCGCTCCGCCGAACCTTACCGTCCCGCACGTCGCGGTGGGCGTCGCGCCGTCGAGGCGATGGAGGAACTGTCCTTCGATGATCCGGAGAACGGAGCTTCTGAGGACTTGGGGGACCCGGGTGCGCCCGATACACCGGGGAGCCCGGGTGGCTTCCGCCCGCGCCGCCGCCGGCGCTGAATCTTAATCCGCAGCTTTTCGGCTTCGCGCATTTCCTAGGTCTAACCTCAGAAGCTGATAGTCCGATAGAAAAGGAGTCTTGTCGCCATGCGGCTGAAGCGCCAATTGCCTAACGTGTCCGAGCTGAAGAACCTCATGCGGTTCGAAGCACCCAACCTCGACCGCCGGGTAGCCCGCCTGGCGGAGGCTGCTGATGTGTGGGATCTGCGCAAGATTGCCAAGCGTCGCACACCCAAGGCCGCCTTCGACTACGTTGACGGCGCAGCCCGCGACGAGGTCAGCTACCGCGAATCCCGCGATTTCTTCCGCGACGTGCGCCTCATGCCGAACGTGCTCAACGGCGCACACGACATTTCCTTAAGCACCGAGATTGCCGGCGAGCCCGCGGCCCTGCCCTTCGGCATTGCGCCGACCGGCTTTACCCGCTTCATGCACGCCGAAGGCGAGGACGCCGGTTCCCAAGCCGCCCGCGACGCAGGCATCCCGTTTACGCTCTCCACGATGGGCACGCGCTCGGTGGAGGAGGTCGCGGCGTCGCAAGGCAATAGCGGCCGCCGCTGGTTCCAGCTCTACCTGTGGAAGGACCACTCCGCCTGCCAAGAGCTCATCGAACGCGCGGCGGCCAACGGCTATGACACCCTGGTGGTCACCGTGGACACGCCCGTGGCCGGCCAGCGGCTGCGCGATACTCGCAACGGCATGCGCATCCCACCTCGCCTGACCGCAGGCACCGTCTTCGACGCCGCCTGGCGCCCGGAGTGGTGGTTCAACTTCCTCACCACGGACCCGGTTACTTTTGCCTCCCTGACCTCGACCACCGGCACCCTGGGCGAGCTGGTCAACACCATGTTCGACCCGGGCCTCAACTTCGAGGATCTGGCGTGGATCCGCGAGTCCTGGCAGGGCAAGCTCTTTGTCAAGGGAATCGTCAACCCCGAGGACGCCCGCAAGGTCATCGACCTCGGCGCCGACGGCATCGTGGTGTCCTCCCATGGCGGGCGCCAGCTCGACCGCGTGGTCAACACCCTGCAAGCCTTGGAGGCCGTGCGCACCGAGGTGGGCCCGGACGTGGAGATCATCTACGACTCCGGCATCATGTCCGGCGTCGATATCGCCATTGCGCTGGCGCTGGGGGCGGACTTCGTCCTCATCGGCCGCGCCTACCTCTACGGCCTGATGGCCGGCGGTAAGGAAGGCGTGGACCGCGTTGTCGAATTGCTGGCGGAGGAGTTTAAAAACACCCTGCAGCTGCTCGGCGTGAAGAAGATCGAAGACCTGGGCCGCCAGCACGTGGTCACCCCGTGGGAACCGGGCGCGCTGGCATTCGGTGCGGGAAGGAACGCACCGGTAGAGTAGGCACCCGTTCGGTGAGGAGGTTCTACTGTGCCAGAGGGCGATTCTGTACTGCAGTTGTCGAACCGGCTGCAGTTTATGGAAGGCCGGCGCGTGACCTCCTCCTCCCTGCGCGTGCCGCGCTATGCCACCGTGCGCTTCGATGGGCTGGTGTGCGAGGAAGTCTGGCCCTATGGCAAGCACCTCTTCATGGACTTCGGCGGCGAGCTGATCTTGCATACGCACCTCAAGATGGAGGGCACGTGGGCCATTCACTACACCGGTGACCGCTGGCGCAAGCCCGGCCACAGCGCGCGCGTAGTGCTACAGATGGAGAACACCCCGCGCGATATCGAGCTGGTGGGGCATTGGCTGGGGCTGGTCGAGGTTTTCCCTGCCCGCGAATTTGAGCAGCGCATGGCGCACCTTGGCCCCGACATCCTCGCGCCAGAATGGGAAGAAGGAGGCTTCGAGGAGGCCGTGCGCCGCATCGAGTCCCGCTCTGAGCGCAGTATCGGTGCGGCCCTCTTGGACCAGCGCAACGTGGCGGGCTTGGGCAACGAGTACCGCGCCGAAATCTGTTTCTTGGCCGGCGTTCATCCAGCAACACCTGTAGCGCTTGTCGACGTCCCCCAGATCCTCACCCTCTCCCGCCGCCTCATCTGGGCTAACCGGGACTCGCCGGTGCGTGTCACCACCGGTGTGAAGCGGGCGGGGGAGACCACGTATGTCTTTGGCCGCAACCGCCGGCGCTGTCGGCGCTGCGGCACGCTGATTGAGAAATCCACGCTGGGTGGCGTGGACGCCGGCGGCGACGAAGGCGAGTTGGAGCGCGTCATCTGGTGGTGCCCGCACTGCCAGCCGCACCGCTAGGCTGGGATGCATGAAGATCATTTTGAACATCATCTGGTTGGCAACTGGTGGCCTTGTCCTCGCACTGGGCTACTTTCTCCTAGGCATCCTGGCCTGCATCCCCGTCGTGACGATTCCTGCCGGTGTGGCCTCGATGCGTATGGCGAATTTCGCCTTGTGGCCTTTCGGACGCTCCGTCATTCAACCGGTCAAAGGTACCGGTGGCATGTCTCGGTTCTCTAACGTTGTCTGGTTCCTTGTCGCTGGCCTGTGGCTGGCCATCGGCCACGTCACCACTGCAGCGGCGCAGGCCGTGACCATCGTGGGCATCCCGGTGGCTCTGGCCAACCTGAAGATGATCCCGGTGACATGCTTCCCGTTCGGCCGCAAGATTGTCGACTCAGATGAGATCCCCTTCGGCTGGGAGTCGATGATCAAGCTTTAACGATTCTCTCTCCGGTTGCGGGGGTGGTCAGGGTGCTTTAATGTTCTGGGTCATGGGGGATTTAGAGACCTATTTCTCCTACCGTAACTCGGGGATTTCTTTAGTGGAGCAGGCGGTAGGAGGGGAGAAACGTTTGCGCGCGCTCGGCGCTTCGGCTGCTGACGCCGCCGAACTGGCACGCCTGAACCACATTTACTTCGGCGCCACGAAATTCACGGGTAAGCAACGCACCGCCTGTACCCGGGCCGCAGAGCAACGCCACGACCTAGCCACATTAAGCCTGATTGAGGCCTACACCAAGAAGCTGAAGAACCAGCTACACGCGTGGAACCTACGGGTCAAGCTTGCCGGCACACCCGCCCACAGCATCCCAGCCGTGGCAGCCAAGCGCTTAAAAGAGCTTAAGCCTAAACGCGTGCCGAAACCTGGGGTGCGCATGACCTACCGTGCTGATGGTCCGCACTCGCTGACCATTACCGATGACCCCATGACCGTGACCGAGATGCGCGGCGTGCTGGAATCCATCAACCAGAACAACCTGCTGGAAGCAGCCAACCACGTCTTCTTCAACAAGTCCCACGGCGGAACCAAACCAGCTGTGTTCACCAGCGTGGTGGTGACCTTGGATAAGCTCGACAAAATTGTCAGCGGCGACGGTGATGACATCGTGCTCGAGCTAACCAATGGCGGTCGCATGACCGGCACGGAGTTTCTGAATTACAAGTTCGCCGAGATCGGCTACGTCACCCTCATCCACCCCACGATCGGGCCGGTGTGGCTGCACCGCATGAAGCGCTTGGCCGGGTTTGAACAACGCATGATGGCCAGCGCCGAGCATCCGACCTGCGCCAGAAAGGGCTGCAATAAGCCTGCTGATTATGCCCAGGTCCACCACCTCATCCCGTGGAAAGCAGGAGGCACCACCGACCCGCCGAATCTAACGATGCTGTGCGCTTATCACAACGGCGTCAATGATGATGACCCAGAGAAACCCACCGGTGCCGGCTACGTCTTCCGACTACGAGGTGATGTGGACTACATCCCACCCTGGGGAGAACCAATCACCGCCCAGGTTGCCTATCAAGCCGCGCAGCACGGACTTGGACCGCCCGACAGCTAAACCGCCACGCAACACAAAAGACACGCGGATGCCCGCAGGAAGGTAAAACACCACGCGGACGCCCACAGGGCCTCCGCGGCGTTGGCGATCCGAGCTTCCGATCAGCGCTTGAAAACGCGTGAACCCCCGACCGTTCGGCCGGGGGACGTCGCCAAGCAGTGCTTAGCGGTGGCTGCGGTACCAGCCAATCAGAGCATCCGTGGAACCGTCGCCGGATGCGGCTTCCTCCTTGCCGGAGACTGCCGGTGCTAGGTCATTAGCTTGCTGCTTGCCCAGCTCCACGCCCCACTGGTCGAAGGAGTTGATGTCCCAGATGATGCCCTGGGTGAAGACGATGTGCTCGTAGAGCGCGATGAGCGCGCCAAGGGTCTGCGGGGTGAGCTCCTCCGCCAGAATCGTGGTGGTGGGACGGTTGCCCGGCATCACCTTGTGCGGAACGAGGGCTTCGTCCACGCCCTCAGCAGCGATTTCCTCAGCGGTCTTGCCAAAGGCCAGAACCTTGGTCTGCGCGAAGAAGTTACCCATGAGCAGGTCATGCATCGAGCCGGTGCCGCCGGCAGTGGGGAAGTCCTCCTTCGGGCGGGCAAAGCCGATGAAGTCCGCCGGGATGAGCTTGGTGCCCTGGTGCATGAGCTGGAAGAAAGCGTGCTGGCCGTTGGTGCCTGGCTCGCCCCAGTAAATCTCCCCGGTGCCAGCGCTCACCGCAGTGCCGTCGCGGCGCACGGACTTACCATTGGATTCCATGGTCAGCTGCTGCAGGTAAGCAGGGAAGCGGCCGAGGTCCTCGGAGTAGGGCAGCACCGCGTGGGTCTGCGCACCGAAGAAGTTCGAGTACCAGACACCGAGCAGGCCCATCAGAGCCGGCACGTTCTGCTCCAGAGGAGCGGTGCGGAAGTGCTCATCCATGGCGTGGAAGCCTTCGAGGAAACGCATGAAGTCCAGGGGGCCGATGGTGCACATCAGGGACAGGCCGATGGCGGAATCGACGGAGTAGCGTCCGCCCACCCAGTTCCAGAACCCGAACATGTTCTGGGTGTCGATGCCGAACTCCGCGACCTTCTCCGCGTTGGTGGAGACCGCAACGAAGTGCTTGGCGACGGCCGACTCGTCACCATCAAACTGCTCAATCAGCCAGCGGCGCGCGGCGTGAGCGTTGGCCAGGGTTTCCTGAGTGGTGAAGGTCTTGGAAGCGACGATGAAGAGGGTGGAGCCTGCGTCGAGGCCGTCGAGAGTTGCGGCGAGATCTGCCGGGTCGACGTTGGAGACGAACTCTGCGCTAATGCCCGCTACTTCGTAGGAGCGCAGGGCCTTCGCGGCCATGGCCGGGCCCAAGTCGGAGCCGCCGATGCCGATGTTGACCACCTTCTTGATGGTGTGGCCCGTATGTCCCAGCCACGTGCCGGAGCGCAGCGCAGTGGCGAAGTCACGCATGCGGCCTAAAGTTTCGTGGACGTCGGCAGCGACGTCCTGGCCGTCGACGCTCAAGTCCTTTTCAACAGGCAGGCGCAGCGCGGTGTGCAGCACGGCGCGGTCCTCGGTGTTGTTGAGGTGCTCGCCGGCGAACATGGCGTCGCGGCGTCCCTCGACGTCGGCAGCTCGGGCGAGGTCCACCAGCGCGGTGACTACTTCCTCATCGATGAGGTTTTTCGACAGATCCACGTGCAGGCCCGCGGCGTCGAAAGAATAGTCTGCGGCGCGGGAAGCGGAGTTGGCAAAAAGCTCACGCAGGTTGAGGTCCTTCTTGCTTTCAAAAAGCGAGGTGAGCGCGGCCCACTGCGGCTGAGCGGTGATGTCCATTGCAAAAGCCTTTCTGGCAGGTAGCAGACATGAAACTTACTGTGTCCACCGTAGTCCAGAAATCCCTTCGCTGCCGAAGCAGAAGGCTGCACTGCGATGAACTAGGCGTAGAGCTTTAAATCGAATTGCTTCATCGTGTTTCCGATCTCCATGGCGCCCACTTCGACGTCAGAGGGGTCCTGGTCGTTGCCGAAGGACAGCACACCAACGGCCCAGAGTTTGCCGTCGATGGAAGCATAGACTGGTCCGCCACTATCTCCCGGGGCGCTGTCATTGCCGAAAGTAAACAGCCCTTGATCCTCGTGGCGGTCGATGAAGTTGCCACAGGAGACTCCTCGCGTGGAGCCGGCGCGGCAAATTGTGGGCTTCGTCAAAGCAACTTCCTCAAGGGGCATCCATCCCGCCAAAGGCGCGTTCAGAGCGGGTGACGTCGAGACTTGGGCGGCTGGGTTGGAGACCTCGATGAGCGCGATGTCGGCTGAGTTAATCCTGTCCGTATTGGTATTGCGGGCCTCTAACACCATCTCGCCGATCTTCACGTTGTCTCCAGCGCGATCCTTGTAGAAAAAGGTGTCGCCTTGATCCCCGCAGTGGCCGGCGGTGAGGATAAAGAGGCGCTCGCCGTCGCCAACGAAATGACCAGCGGAGCATCGTCCGCTGCTGTCTGCGTTGTAAATTGCGACCCCCGGAGTGAGAACACCAGCCGTCATGAAGTATTCAGCTGCCTCCGGTTGGGCCAGATCCACGCGGGGATCGGGGCGTTCCGCCTGGGGGATTTCAGTGGTGTTATCCCAGAGAGAATCGCTGTCGAGGACTTCTTCCGAACCCCTATTTGTTCCGGAGTTCTGTGCGCGGCCGGAATCAGCGATGGCAGGAAGGTTCAGGGTTGTGGTGGTGATGGTAGCGACGTGGGAGGAAGAACCGCTGCAGGCGGTCAGCACGAAGGCGGAAGTAGCTGCGGTGAGAGTTGCAGCGAGACGAGAGAAAAAGCGCATGAAGAGAGAGTAGCTCACGACCTAGCGTGAGGCGCGTGCGTTGGGGATTATTCCGCGGGTCGCTCAGCTAGCCAAGCTTGCCGCGTCCCAACCGCAGCAGGGCAGAGGCGATGGCGGGGCCTTCCTCGCCCAACTCGTTGCGGAACTCGTTGAGGATAGCGATTTCGCGGGTATGCACCAAACGGGTACCACCTGAGTTCATGCGCGTCTTACCAATGGTGCGGGAAATATCGGTGCGGCGCTTGATGGCGTCGAGAATAACGCGGTCGAGGCGGTTGATTTCTTCGCGGTAGCGCTGAATCTCGGCATCGCTCAGTGGATCATCGGTGCCCGAGGGCATACGAATATCGAGGCCGTTGTCCACGACGTTGGGGTTGTGGTGTTCGGGGCTCAAGCCCGAGTCAGGGGTGCCAGATTGTGAAGCGCTCATGTCTTCAGATTGTGCCACCACGTTCGAGCAAAGGGGAATTATGAGTCGTGACGTTGGTCTTCGCCGGTAGGAAGTGGTGTGGGAAGGCAATGTCCGGTGGTGCTAGTAGGTTGGAGAGCATTATGAATAACAATTCTCCGTTTAGGCCCCGTTCTTCTTCCGCTCCTTCCACCGACGCCTCCGCCGGTGGTTTTTCCCCCGTGCCCGGACCCAACGCGGATACCCCTTCCGGTCAGGCTTCTGATCCGTTGCTGGAAGGATTAAACCCCCAACAAGAAGAGGCCGTGACGCATTCGGGCTCACCGTTGCTCATCGTGGCCGGCGCGGGTTCGGGCAAGACCGCCGTGTTGACCCGCCGCATTGCATATCTCATGCGCGAGCGCGGGGTCGCCCCGTGGCAGATCCTTGCCATCACCTTTACTAATAAGGCAGCCGCGGAGATGAAGGAGCGCGTGGGCCAGCTTGTCGGGCCTGTGGCAGAACGAATGTGGGTGTCCACTTTTCACTCCATTTGTGTGCGTATCTTGCGTAATAACGCCCAACTGGTGCCTGGGTTGAATACCAATTTCACCATCTATGACGGCGATGATGCGCGTCGGCTGCTCACCATGATCGCCAAGGACATGCAGCTGGATCTCAAGAAGTACTCGGCACGTGTTCTGGCGAATCAGATTTCCAACCGCAAGAATGAGCTTATCTCTCCAGAGCAGGCGCGCGCGGAGGCAGAGAGGACGAAGAATCCTTTCGAGCTCACTGTGGCGAGCGTGTACGAGGAATATCAGCGCCGCCTGCGTGCCGCGAACGCGGTGGACTTCGATGACCTCATCGGGGAAGTGGTGCGCATCTTTAACCAGCACCCGCAGGTAGTGGAGTTTTATCGCCGCCGCTTTAAGCATGTGCTTATCGACGAATACCAGGACACCAACCACGCGCAGTACGCGCTTGTCTCGGCCTTGGTGGGCCGGGGCGAGCTGCCGCCGGATGCCCCGGAACTATGCGTGGTGGGTGATTCTGATCAGTCAATTTATGCCTTCCGTGGAGCCACCATCAGGAATATTCAGGAGTTCGAGCGGGACTACCCGCAGGCGCACACGATTCTGCTTGAGCAAAACTACCGTTCGACGCAGACCATCCTGAACGCGGCGAATGCGGTCATTGCGAAGAATGAGGGTCGCCGCGAGAAGAACCTGTGGACCGCCCACGGTCAGGGTGAGCAAATTGTCGGCTACGTGGCGGATAATGAGCACGACGAGGCGCGGTATATCGCCTCGGAAATTGATTCCTTGGCGGATAAAGGCACGGCCTATTCGGATATTGCGGTGATGTACCGCACCAACAATGCCTCCCGCGCGTTGGAGGATATTTTCGTGCGCTCGGGCATCCCGTACAAGGTGGTCGGTGGCACGCGTTTCTACGAACGCCGCGAGATCCGGGACCTGGTGGCCTACCTGCGCATCATGGATAATCCGGATGACACGGTGAGCTTGCGCCGCATTATCAACGTGCCGAAGCGCGCTATTGGTGACAAGGCACAGGCACAGATTGCTCTGCACGCGGAGAACCTTGGTGTTAGCTTTGGGGCTGCTCTCCGCGATGCGGCAGCGGGCAAGGTTGCCGGGCTTGGCACACGGGCAGTGAATGCCGTAAGCAAATTCAACGAGATGATGGAGGGCGTGCGCGCGCAGATTCCGGGCATGGTCAACGAAGTGACGGGTCAACCGGATTTGGGGGAGTTGCTCAACGCGCTTCTTGACGCCACCGGCTACCGCGCGGAGCTTGAAAACTCTAATGACCCGCAAGACGGGGCACGCCTCGACAACCTCAACGAGTTGGTGTCGGTGGCGCGCGAGTTCAGCTCTGAGGCGGCCAATGAGATGGCTTTCTTGGGTGCAGATGCAGAGGAAGCCCCGGAGCTCTCGGAAGGTGAAGCCGCGCCGGGCTCGCTTCAAGCCTTCCTTGAAAAGGTTTCGCTGGTGGCGGATGCTGACCAGATTCCGGATCATGAGTCTGGGGTAGTCACGTTGATGACCCTGCACACCGCGAAGGGCCTAGAGTTCCCCGTTGTCTTCCTCACCGGCTGGGAGGATGGCCAATTCCCGCACATGCGCTCCCTGGGGGACCCGAAGGAGCTCAGTGAGGAGCGCCGCCTTGCATACGTGGGTATTACGCGCGCTAGGGAACAGCTCTACCTCACGCGCGCTATTCTCCGCTCGTCCTGGGGTAACCCGGTGACGAACCCGGCCAGCCGCTTCCTCGCCGAGGTCCCAGAGGACCTCATCGACTGGCGCCGTGAAGAACCAGACAGCTCGCTGTCCAGCGCGTGGGGTGGAGATGATTCCTATCAATACGGGCGAACCTTCGGCTCAGATAGCGGGTTCTTTGGTTCCCGTGGGGGCGGCTATGGCTCGCGGGGCGCTGCGTCTTCCCCTTCGCAGCGCTCGCGCAAGCCAGCTCCGGCAACATCGATGCCGAAGAATAACCATCTCAATTTAGTTGTGGGGGACCGTGTCAACCACGCGAAGTACGGGCTGGGCACGGTCATCGAAGCCTCCGGTACCGGCGCGCGGGCGACGGTCACCGTGGACTTCGGTTCAGCGGGCAAGGTCCGCCTCATGCTCATCGGCGGTGTGCCGATGGAAAAGCTTTAAAGCTTTAGATGAGGATGCCGCGCTCGCTGAACCAATCCACCGGATCAACGGCCGCGCCGCCGCCCGGGTGCACTTCGAAGTGCAGGTGTGGGCCGGTGGAGTGGCCCTCGTTGCCAATGACGGAGATCTGGTCGCCGGCCGTGACTCGGTCACCGACGTTGACCAAGAGCTGATCTCCGGGCATGTGGCCGTAGACGGTGATGGTGCCGTCGTCGTGCTGGATGCGGATCCAGTTTCCGAAGCCCTGGGCTGCGCCGGAGGAGATGACCTCTCCGTCCATGACTGCGTAGATGGGCGTGCCGACTGGGTTCGCTACATCGATTCCGTTGTGGAAGGAACCCCACCGCGGGCCAAAACCAGAGGTAAAAGTACCGGAGGTCGGAAAGACCACGGTATTACCGTTGGCATCCTGGCCGCGCATAGGGGTGAGGCCGGAGTGATCGCCCTGTGGGGCGAAGGCCTCGGCGAGACCAGGAATGCTGGAGGGATCGAGGACGATATCGAAGCCGTCCTGCGTGGAGTTGATTTCCGGGGTGGAGGCCCCGTTGAGGGCTCCGGCCGTGGAAACGATTAGCCCGGAGAATGCTTTGAAGAGGTCGGCCTTGGAGTCTTCCTTGACTTCGATGTCGCCGGCGTTAGGGCCCTGGGAGGACCCGTCGGAGACATCCACGCTTGCTGCCGGTTCGGCGGCGAACGCTGGGGCCGTCACGGTAGCGGTGGTGACCGCCACGGCGGCGAGTGCGCTGAGCGTGCGCTTCATAACTTCACGTCCTTAAGTCCTGCTGTGGCTCGCTTCCGCCGGCGTCAGCGGCAGGAAGCTTGTGAGCGATAGGGCACGGCCATACAGCCGTTATGCGCCTTGAAGCCTGCGACACGCCGGCGCGGGTGCGGCCGCGTGCTGAGGCTCTGTGGCAACGAGATACAAACTATCCCGAGCTATCACCCTGCGCAACGTCTAAAAATGCAGGTAAATACAGGGATTGTTCGAAAAACTATCGAACAGCCCAGCGTGTTACATGTGTGAAAGAAGTGAAAATTGTTACAGGGGTAAAGTAGAGGTTTAAAGAATGGGGGTAGGGGTTGGGGGGTGTGAAAAGAGTTGTTCCCCGGCCGAAGGCTCGGTCGGGGAACGGTGGGCCACGAGGGCTATGTCAGCGAACGTGATTCGCTGCGATCCCGTGCGGTCAGCGGTCCCGTCTTGTCGCTGCGATTGACCGCAGCCGCCAGTGCGGCGGCCAGAAGCGGCACGATAAGCACGGCGAGGAATTGCCACCAATCCGGGGTGAAGTAGTCCTGCGGGCGCAGACCATAAGGTGGCGTCGAGAAAACGAATCCAGAACTATCGGCAAAGAAGTACGTGCCGAGATGACCGGCAATCACGCCGAAAAGCATGCTTACGGTGGCCAGCATCCAGGTCTGCCACGCTGCTACCTTGGCCATCAGTGAAGGGTGGGCGCCGATGGATTGCAGCACGGTGCTTTCCTGGCGCATGCTGCTCGCTGCGTTGGCAATGATGAGCGTCAGCACGATGAGGCAGATGATCCCCATTCCGAGGCCTAGGTAGTAGCGGAAACTTTCGGGAGTAGAGACTGCGAAGCTTAGCGAGTATTGCGACTGCGAAGCGCTCGCTGTCAGGTCTCGCAGCTCTTCGCGCTCTGACTCGCTCGGTGGTTCGTCGAACGCGAGGGCTTGGCCCACGTAGAAGGGCTCCATGCTCAGCTTCTCTGCTGCCTGCTGGCTAATCAAGACCACATCGCGGGCCGCGGTAGGCAGTGCCTCCACAATCGGCAGATCAGCCTCCTGCGTTCCGCTCGGTTCTGGGCTGTCAATGCGGTTGTAGGTTTTTACGGTCACCGTGCCGCGCGTGTTATTGCCGACGTGGCTGCTGTGGGGGAGCACGATGCCGCCGGCATCCAACGTCTGTGCCGCCGCGCGGCGATCTTCCTCCGAGTCGAATTGCCAGAGCTCAAGCTGGGAAGAATCGGTTTGAACCATCCTGCTTTGATAGATCAACGGGTTATAAGGAAATGACGTCATCAACTCGTGCGCACACTCCTGGCGAGCCTCTTCGGAATCATCGGTGCGCCGCCCCTGATTATCCACGAACACAGCCCTCTCAACCGGCTTGCTGAAATCGACCTGCTCGCACTGGTAATCAAATTCGGTGGTGAGCTCGTAAAAAGTGTCATCCTCCGGAAGGCTGAAAGACGTCGTCCACGAGGGGAAAGCATAGAAGGGATAGGAGCGGGCGGTGGTGGTCTGCTGGATTGCCTCTATCGCCGCGCGTTCTTCTGGCGTAGAAACCTGCGCTGGTTGGTCAAAGGTCGTCTCCTCGATCAGCGCAGAAGTAGGTGGCATGACGAGTTTTTCCTCAGCGGCGGACTTTGCGCTATCCGTCATGATGCCCACGCCAAACAGGGAGGAGACGAAGGCAACTGAGACGAGAGCGATGGACGTCGGCAAGGCGTGCATGCTGCGCCGGGTCAGGCCGCGTCCAGCCAGACGCAACGCGAGGGGGCCGCGATGAGATAGCAAGGAGCATAGGAAGACCAAAGCGGGGGCAGACGCGGCAACCGCGATGACTCCGAAGAGAGCCAGCACCGTGGGGATATACCCGCCCCATGGGCTGAAGCTGAAGAGCACGAGCAGAAGCAAGAATGCCGGGCCGATGGCCATCCACCGACGGAAGCGCAAGAGGCGGTCGGGGGCGGCGCCTTGAATTGCCGTGGACAGGGCGCCACGTTGCGCCAACCACGCGGGAACGATGGAGACAATGACACAGCCTGCCACCGCCACGAGCCATGCGAGGCCAATAGCTAGGAAGGGCGGGCGTGCAGCAAAGTCCGGATAGCGGGCTGTCCACCACACCCACGAGACCGTTAGGCCAACGATTACACCGATGGTGGCGCCGATTAGTCCCATCAGCAGGCCATAAGCCATCACTGCGAACATGATGTGGCGCGGCAGCGCACCCTGGCTCGACATCAGCGCGTACAGGCGCGTATTGCGTCCGGTAGCCAGCGTGAAGACGGGCGCGAGAAGGAAAAGGATGAGCAATCCGGCGATGGCGTAGAGGCCGAAGAAGAAGAGCACGAAAAGAATGCTGCTCAGGATTCCACCAAAGGAATCCGACTCAGAATCGGGTCGGTCCGTATCTCGCAGCTCCGGTGCCCAGATTTCCAGCCCAGCTTCACGGGCACGGTCGGCATCCTCTTTGGTCAGCGTTGTATCACCCACGATGACCCAGGAGGTGTTTATCTGAAAGGACGGGTCGCTGAGAGCGTCATTGAGGGTGGGGGAGGTGACAAAGTCATAGTTTTCGGGAGCAATAGCCGCGACCGTGACTTGGTGGTCGCCGCTCAGAGCACTGGTGCGCACGGTGATGACGTCTCCAACGGAGGCGTCGAGCTTGTGTGCGGTAGAGCGCGATAGAACTGCCTGGTTGGGGCCAAGATTGAACTTATCGACGGCCTCCTGTGCAGGCTCCGGCGGATTCTCTGCGTCGAATTGATCTACCCAGGAGCTGGCTGACTTCCCATTATGGATTAGTGACGTGCTAGAAAAAGCGGTGACCGGGCTGACGCTGAGGCCTCCAGGAAGCACGTCGGCAACCAGACCTGGCACGTCTTCATAACTAATCTCCGGGTGTTCGGCGCTGATCTGCAGGGTTCGCTCGGGTGAGCTCAAGGCCGCGGAGAGCCGACCAGAGGAATTATCAAAGAGTGCCATTCCGATGACAAGGGCCACCGGTAGCGCAATGAGCATCACGGCAGCCAAAGTGCGCCATGGATGAAGCTTGAGATCGCGCCTCGTCGGGCGGGTGGCGGCATTAATGCCGGACATACTAACGCACCTCCTCGCCGGTGAGGCGCCCGTCGCGAACCATGACAACACGGTCAGCCCAGCCGGCGAAACGCGGCTCGTGAGTGACCAGTATGCCTGAGGCGCCGGCGTCGATACGTGCGCGCAAAACCTTCATGATCTCCTCACCCGTTGAGGTATCCAAGGCACCGGTAGGCTCATCCGCCAAAAGCACCTTGCGCGGTCCAATGAGCGCGCGGGCAATCGCCACGCGCTGGGCTTGGCCACCGGAGATTTCTTCCGGGAAGCGGTCGATGGTGCCGTCGAGACCGACCTCACTGAGTGCTTCCTCTGCAGCTTCTCGGCATTGCGCAGGCGAGAGCCCGTCCAGCTCAAGAGGGAGGGACACGTTCTCGCCCACGGTGAGGGAAGACACCAGGTTGAAGTGCTGAAACACGAGCCCCAAGTGGCGGCGGCGGGCGATGGCGGCCTTGGCTTTGGAAAGCTGGGATGCATCGGCACCGTCGAGAAGCACGCGTCCCGACGTCGGTGGCTGTAACAGCCCCGCGACGTTGAGCAGCGTGGACTTGCCGGAACCAGAAGGGCCCATGACCGCGACGAGTTCACCCGGTTTCAGCTGCAGGTTGACGGAATCCAGGGCGGTGACCTGGCGGGCGCCACTACCGAAGACGCAGGTGATGTTCTCGAGTTCGAGCGGGAAAGGCATGTGCTGGGACGTGGGGATAGAGTCGGGGGTCATCGCGGGGCCTCCTCGGTGGCGGTTGGGTTGGCTAGGGATTCCACGCGGTCGAGCCAGCGTGAGAGAGATTCCAGGTCGAAGATTTGGCGCTCAACAGCCAAGCGCTGGGCGCTGCGCTCTGCGGGCAGTTCCGAGGCTTGGCGGTTGAGCTCACGCAGCTGGCGGACGGTGGCAAAGCGCTGGGCGTCGAGCACGGCAATGACGTCGACGTCGGAGCGTCGCGCTGCAAGCGACACTTTGAGCACGAGTTCATCGCGCTCGATGGCGTCGTTGTGCAGGGTGGACATCCACCACTGTGAGAGCTCTTCGCGGCCAGTTGGGGTTATGGCATAGCTGGTGGCGCGGCGCCCGGTGGGGCCGGTGAGCTCACCGTCGGTGGCGATAAGGCCATCGCGTTCCAAGCGGCTTACGGTCTGGGCAACTTGACCCATGTTGAGCGGCCAGAGGCTGTCGAAGGTCTCGGCAAAGCGCGTTTTTATGTGGCTAGCTGTGGCGGGTTCTTCACTCAGCAGAGCAAGCACGGAGTGTTTGACGGACATGGTCACCTCCTGCGCGGAGGAAAGAGGGAGAATACGATCGGTACATACCCGGTAAGTTACCGGGTAACCTTTGGGGCGGTCAAGAGTTTTCGGGAAAGGAATCTTTCAGTACCCCCGTCCGCTTGCCCGGTGTGGAGTAGGTGGTGGAGCGTGCTCGAAGGCAAGGGCGGGGTGGTAGAGATGCAAAAAGCGGCACAGAGCAAAAGTGCTCTATGCCGCCTAAAAGTTGTTGGAAGGTTAGGTTGGGTAGGGCCTAAGAAATGTTGACGCCGCGCTCTGCAAGCCACGGAATCGGGTCCACAGCGCCCTCACCGGTGGGGTGAATTTCAAAGTGCAGGTGGGAGCCGGTGGAGAAGCCCAAAGAGCCCATGCCCGCGATCTTCTGGCCGGCGTGGACGCGCTCGCCCACAGCGACGTCGAGGGTCTGCATGTGTCCGTAGACGCTCATGGAGCCGTCATCGTGCTTGATGCGGATCCACTGGCCGTAGCCGGAAGCCGGGCCGGAATCGATGACGGTGCCGTCCATAACGGAGAGGATTGGGGTGCCTACGGCATTGGCAATGTCGATGCCGGAGTGGAAGGAGCCCCAGCGGGGGCCGAAGCCAGAGGTGAAAGTACCTTCTGCCGGGCGAGCAACGGACGGTGCACGGTTGGCTTCGTCAGCAGCTGCGCGCGCATCGGCGGCCTGAATGGCCTTATCGAGCTGGGTAGCCAGGTCAGCGACCGGCTTGGTCTCAGCTATGGAGAGGATCTGTGGTGCGGCATCCTCAACGGCGGCCTGTGCGCCCTTGAGCGGATCGGTATCTGCCTGCAAGGTGTAGTCGATGGACTGTGCCTTGGTCTCACCAGTGCCAGCGGATTGAATGGTGCCGGCTGCGGCGCCTCCAACACCTGCGGTGGATACGGCGCCTGCGGCGACGGTCATTACCGCCAAGCGCCCCTTCGCGGTCTGCGAGGTGGTGATCTTGCGGTGGCGACCTGTGCTTCGCTGAGTCTTGCTTCGCATGAACTCTACTTCCGTCCTAATTCACTATCGTCCAGCCAGAACAATCGTTACATCCAAACCTGGTTGGTTATCCGATTGTGACCTTCCTGTTACCAACGAGATGTAACAGTAGCGTCTCGGCGAGAGCGGAGCAACCCGGATTGCGGTTTTCTTCTTGATACGTCGAAAGATTTGCTTGTTTTGATGCGGTAGCTGATTCCTGTGAATGAAGTGAATCCCTGGCGGTGCTTTCGATCTCCGGTAGCGATGTGCGCGTGGGTAGTTCTCATGGGCGGATGCAGCTAAGGATATAGCTGATAAAGAGTATCCGTTCGGGGGTGTGCGCGACCTTTTAAATCAGACCTCGTCGCGCCACCCCCGGTGGGGGAGGTGCCCGTGGCAAAGTGGACGCCGATGAATAAGAACACGAGTCCCCAGTCTAGGTCGTCTGCCCGTCCACGCGCGCACGTGCGTGGACGCGGTGATGGTGCTGAGCACTCTGAGCGCGGGCACCGGCGGGATCGCCGGGATCCTGCGCAGCGTATTAAAGGAATCGAGTCAGACAAGGCACGTGCCCGCCGCGCACAGGCCCCAACAACACTGCGCGGGCGCATCCGTCGCATGCTCATCGTCGTCGGTGTTCCGCACCTCGTTGTTGTCCTCGGCATCCTGGTGGTCGCCATCGCAGCACTTCTTCTCACCAGCTCCCCGTCGGCGTGGCTGAACACCATCGTCGGGGAGGCTTGGATGGTGTTCAACCTTGCGCCTATCCGCGCTGGTGGAATTGATGTGGGCTTCGTTCCAGCCCTACCTGCACTGCTCTTGGCCTGGTTGGTGGGTCGCCGTGTGCGCGCGGCGGTGAAGGATAGGGTGAGCATCAACGACCTGCTTGTCTTGAGCGCCTGCGTGCTGGTGGTGCCACTCGTCCTGACTTTCATTGCGTGGTTGATGTTGTGGGATGCCGGGAAAGTCTATGATGTTTCTCCTCCGGAGCTCTATCGCGTTCTTCCCCGCATGCTTCTGCTTCATGCGGTTGCCCTAATTGGTGGCATGGGGCCGCGCTTGTGGAAGGCCTTGGCCAAGCGCAGCGGCATTCCGCGCGTGTTCGTCGACGCCGCCCGCATCGGCCTGAGCTACCTCGGATACCTGGTTGCGGCTGGGCTCGTCCTCGTGGTGGTTCTGTGGGGATTCGGTTGGTCGCGCCAGGCCGAGATGCTTGCCAGCTATCCGGTGCTCAATGCGCTGGGAACAATCGGCCTGTTTCTAGTAAGCATTGTGTACCTGCCCAACGCCGCGGTGGCAGCCGGCGCAGTGCTGAGCGGCTCGGAGGTGCACATTGGTGAGGGAACCAGTGTGAGCCTCTTTAGCGGCCATGTAGTTCCGCTTCCTCCGCTACCTTTGGCCGCCGCGGTTCCGCCTTCCATTAGCCCTTGGTTCGCGGTGTTGTTGGTGGTCCCAGCAATCGCAGCCGTGGCGGCATTTGCTCGTCGCCGCGCCCTGGTGTCTTTCCAGGTCGTGCTCGTTGCAACCATCACGGTGGCAGTGACCGCCCTCGTGGCAATCTACGGTGTTTCCGGAACGTTGGGAGTGTATGGATACACAGGCCCTGAGGTCTGGACCGCAGTGGGCTTGAGCTCCCTGTGGTGCCTCGTCGTGGGATGTGCTTTTGCCGCCGCACAGGCAGTGACGGCGTGGCGTGCGCGCCGCGCCACCGCCCCGGTTACTGAGCCGGAAGCTTCGGCTGCAGCTGAGGACGTTGAGGAGGTCACTGAGGACTCCACCAGCGCCGCTCAGGAAGAGCACGAGCAGGAACAGGCAGCGCTTGACGACGACATCGGTGTCGATACCGACACCGATACCGACATAGACACCGACATAGACGCCGACACCGAGGACGAGGCTGATGTCGAGGCGAAGACTGACACGGAGGAAGCCGATCCCGAAGTAGAGGCTGACGCTGAGACGGAGGCTGTGCCTGAGGCTGATGTGAGTGATGCAGAAATCGTGGAAACGGGCGATGTTGACGTCGACACCCAAGCTGAAGTCGAGGACGAAGCAGTAGCGGATGAAGACGGCGATGCGGAGCGCGCTCCAGAAACAGAGGAGAGCGAAGAGCCTGAAGGTTCCGTTAAAGAGTGAAAATTCCCCGGTTCGCAGCGGTAGCGGCTAGGCTGTAGCGCGTGACTACACCGCATCAGCCCGCTGCTACTGCCCGCCTCAACGTCGTGGTTCTGGTTTCTGGAACCGGCTCTTTATTGCAGGCCATCTTGGATGGCCAGGATGAGCACTACAGCGTCGTGAAAGTCATCGCGGACGTGCCTTGCCAAGGCATTGAGCGCGCGCAGGCGGCGGGAATTGCCACCGAGGTCGTAGAGATGGGTGCTGACCGCACCGATTGGAATAAGCGTCTGGTTGCCGCAGTGGATACTGCGCAACCAGACGTTGTTGTTTCCGCAGGTTTTATGAAGATCCTGGGTAAGGATTTTCTGGATCGCTTCGAAGGTCGCACCATCAATACTCACCCTGCGCTCTTGCCTGCCTTCAAAGGCGCGCATGGCGTGCGCGATGCGCTGGCTTATGGCGCCAAAGTCACAGGCTCGACTGTCCATTTCGTTGATGCTGGTGTCGATACCGGCTCCATCATTGCCCAGGAACCCGTCCGGGTCCTGCCAGAGGATGATGAAGCCAGTTTGCACGAGCGCATCAAAGTGGTCGAAAGAGAACTTATCGTCGATGTTCTCCGCGCGATGCGCGTGGAGGGCGAGACGCTCAGCATTCAGCTCTAACTATCTCATTACCGCAAGGAAGGCTTAAGTCCCCGTACCATGAGCGAAGATCCTAAGAACATCAAGCGCGCGCTAATTAGCGTTTATGACAAGACCGGTCTGGAAGACCTTGCCCGGGCACTTGATAACGCTGGCGTGGAGATCGTTTCCACCGGTTCCACCGCGAAGAAGATCGCGGACTTGGGCATTGATGTCACGCCCGTCGAGAAGCTCACCGGCTTCCCGGAGTGCCTCGAAGGCCGCGTAAAGACCCTGCACCCGCGCGTGCATGCAGGAATCCTCGCGGATACCCGCAAGGAGGACCACCTGAAGCAATTGGAGGAGCTGGAGGTAGAGCCCTTCCAGCTCGTCGTAGTCAACCTGTACCCCTTCCGCGAGACTGTGGCTTCCGGCGCGGACTTTGATGGCTGCGTGGAGCAGATCGATATCGGTGGTCCATCCATGGTGCGCGCTGCCGCGAAGAATCATCCGTCCGTCGCAGTCGTCGTGGATCCAGCCCGCTACGGTGATGTGGCTGACGCTGTGGCCAACGGTGGCTTCACCTTGGAAGAGCGTCGCGGCCTCGCCCGCGATGCCTTCCTGCACACCGCTGATTACGACGCCGCGGTGTCCGCATGGTTCGTCGATCAGCTCAGCGACGGTGACGTGACCACTCCGCTGCGCTACGGCGAGAATTCCCACCAGTCCGCGACCGTGACCCGCATCGGTACCACTGGTTTGGCCAATGCGAAGCAGTTCAACGGCAAGGAGATGAGCTACAACAACTACCAGGATGCTGACGCCGCCTGGCGCGCTGCCTGGGATCATGAGCGCCCGTGCGTGGCCATCATCAAGCACGCCAACCCGTGCGGCATCGCGGTGTCTGAGGAGTCCATCGCGGCTGCCCACCGCGCAGCACACGCCTGCGATCCAATGTCTGCCTTCGGCGGAGTCATCGCGGTGAACCGCGAGGTCACCGTCGAGATGGCCGAGCAGGTCAAGGAGATCTTCACTGAGGTCATTGTGGCTCCGTCTTACGAGGAGGGCGCCATCGAAGTTCTCAAAGCCAAGAAGAACCTGCGCGTGCTGCAGGCAGAGCATGAAGCGCCCAAGGAGGAAGTTAAGTACATCTCCGGTGGCATGCTCACCCAAGAGCCGGATACCTACCAGGCAGAGGGCGATAACCCGGCCAATTGGACGCTGGCTGCGGGTGAGGCGTTGAACGAGTCCGACTTGGCGCAGCTCGAATTCGCTTGGCGTTCCGTGCGCGCGGTGAAGTCCAACGCCATCCTGCTGGCCAAGGACAACGCCACCGTGGGTGTCGGTATGGGCCAGGTCAACCGCGTCGATTCCGCCAAGCTCGCGGTGGAGCGTGCTAACACGCTGGCCGACGGCGCCAACCGCGCCGAAGGTTCCTTCGCTGCTTCCGATGCTTTCTTCCCGTTTGCCGATGGCCTGGAGGTTCTCCTTGAAGCCGGCGTGAAGGCCGTGGTGCAGCCAGGTGGTTCCATCCGCGATGAGGAAGTCATCGAGGCCGCTAAGAAGGCAGGGGTGACCATGTACTTCACGGGAACCCGCCACTTCTTCCACTAAATCCTGGATAGCCCGCTGCCGTAGGCAGCGCGCAGCCGTCTCTCTTCGCCGTTGCTGTTTCGCCGCGCGGGGAAGGAGGCGGCTTTCGTATATATGGCAGCTTTCCCTAGAGGGCAGTAACTGCCCTAAACGACGAAGTTATGCGCCGCCACTGCAGTCAGAGGCTATAACTTTGGCAACTAGGGCAGCTTTGGCGCTACCGCGCGAGGGGCCGTCGGGTGTGCGCTACTGCGCGTGGAGGGAAGCCGCCGCGAAGCCAGTGTTGTCCGCAGGATTGCCGTTGGCGTCCTTATACGTAAAAGTAAAGCGCAGGGCTTGGTGGTCTGCGATGTTGATGGGCATCTCGAGAGCCTCCTCTGCCGGGACCTCGAAGGAAGCCAGCTCAGCACCGTCAGCTCCGTTGACGGTAACGGTGGCGCTGGCAACATCAGTATTCTCCCGGTCATCGCTGAAACCAAAGACCGCGTTGAGTTGGCTATGGCTTTCGGCCAGCTGCACATCAGCGATGTTAGTGCTGCCGGAGCGCGAGACATAGGAATCCGGGAAGAAGGTGCGGGCAATGACCACGCCGTCAGCCTCCAGGTCAGTATCGATACGGCCGCTGGTGGCAAGAGGAGTTCCCGGAAGCGTAGCTGTTGAGGTCGGTTCGGAGGATGCAGCGGTGTGGCTTGAGCCGGACGACTCGCGTCCCCAGATAAACCATGCACCGACGCCGAGAATGACCGCGAGGATGACGAGCAGAGCAATCAGCGCGGCGATGGCACCGCTGAAACGACCTGTGCCCTTCGGCGGTTGTGGAGCGGTGTACGTGGTGGGTTGAGGTGGACTCGGCGGAGTTGGAGCGCTCCCGCCGAAAGGCTGTGAGCTGGGGCTAGCAGATTGCCCACCAAACGGCGGAGTGTTGCCGAACCCGCTCGGAGAACCGCCCGGGCCGGACTGGTGTGGGCCGTTAGCACCGCCGGGGGCGCCGGGGTGGCCAAACCCCGGAGCGGGTGAACCGAAGCCGGAGGAACCGGAATTGCGTGGCGGAGTGCCCGAAGGGCCGGTAGGAAACGTCATGGCTGGGAGAATAACAACCTTTCCGTGCACAGGGGAGATAGAGCTTTGAGATACCTCTAATAATCTAAACCCTCCACCGCTGTCCGCGCGGGCAGAGATGCAAACTCGTGGGAATACTCCCCATCAGAATCAGAAAAGTCGTGGAAACACGGCGTCGTGAATGAAGCACGATGCACGAACCTCACCGCAATCGTGGTAGCTGTGCAAAGATAAGAAAGATAGAAAACGCCTATACGGCATAACCAGAACGTCTAGATCTACGGAGGCTTCGGTGACTGACTCAGATCGCAACCATGGATTCGGCGCACAGTACCCGCAGGGAAATAGCGGCCAGCCGCAGCCTTCCCGTAAAGATACCCACCCGGAAACCGCGGACTTTGAAGCGCCGCCAACGCAACAGCGTCCCCTGCCGCCCCAGAGCTACCCGCAGAACACGGGAAACAATCAGAGTTATGCGCACTCCGGCGAGCGCAATTACTCGAACCCTTTTGCCGCCTCCGGTGCATCAGGCCAGTACGGCCAGCAACAGCAGTTCCAGACGCAGCACTTCGCGTCCCAGCAGGTGCCGCAGGACGGTAGCGGACAGTATGACCAGCAGCCAGCAGGGTACCCCGCTGGCTATTCTCAGGAGAGCAGCGGACGTGGCAGCTCCTCCAACTCCGGCAAGTTTGTGCTTATCGCCGTGCTGATCCTGGCGGTCGTCCTCGTTATGGCCGCGCTGGCCTACATTTTTTTCTTCAAACATGCCGACTCACATTCTCAAGCCGGCTCGCCCCTGACCACCGCGCAACTCACCGAGCAGAATGAGAGTGCACAGGAAGACGCAGAGAGCGCGGGGAGCGAGGAGAACTCTGAAGAAACGACAGAACAGACCACGACGACCTCGCAGTCTCACAAGCGCCCCGAGTACCCGGACTTGCCGGAGGGGGCGATTCCGGCGAACGACGCCGCGCGCAACAACGAACCGGGTGGCAACTTCAACAGTGTCTACCGTGGAACAGTGGTAACGACGGAATCCTTCGCCAACGTTGTGCGCGATGAGTACGTCAAGCACTACGTGGAAACCCACGAGTTTGATGCCACCATTAAGGCCTACAGCCCAGTCACCGAGATCACCTACACCATGGATTGTTCCGACAACGGTGAATTTGTCACCTGTACCGGCGGCAACAACGCGGTTGTGCTCATCCTCTAATGCTCAGGCGGTCAACAATGAAACAGGTAGCAATGCGACGTCACAGCCCCGCACAGCTGCGGCGCCGGATGGCAGTACTAGCAGCGCTGGTGGGGATTGCGGGGGCGTCGCTAAGCGCCTGCACCATTGGTGATGTCTCCACACCTGAGACCAGCACTCCGGCGAGCAGCCCACAGCCCACGCTGCCTGATTCCGGGGCAGAGGTATCTGATGGACCCGCCGCTGATTCAGCCCTCGACAAGGAACCAACCGTGATTAATGCTACCGACCTTCAGGAAGCTGTCGACGCCATCGCTGCAGACAACCCCGGTACCGGGATCGCGGTGGCCGGCTCAGGAACCGTCGCAGCGGCTGGCAACACCGGCCCGCTGCCTGCGTGGTCCACCGTGAAAGTCCCGTTGGCCATCGCCGCCGAACGCGCTGGGGTGGCGGATCCCGATACCGTATCCCGGGCGATCACCTATTCCGATAACGCCGCGGCCGATTCTCTCTGGGAGGCCCTCGGCGGGGGAGAACAAGCCGCACAAGCCACCCAGGCCATCATTGGCACAACTGAGGTCCCCGCTACGCCACCGCGCCCCGGTTTTAGCGCCTTCGGCCAAACACAGTGGTCGGTGTCTGAGCAAGCAGAATTCATCGCCGCGCTGGGGTGCCACGAAGGCGCGGATCCGATCCTTGCAGCCATGGGACAGCCGGATCCCGCGCAGAACTATGGTCTTCGGGCTTTAGAAGGCGCGGTGATGAAAGGCGGCTGGGGGCCGGCCGAGGACGGATCTTATGAAGCCCGCCAGATGGGATTAATCACGCTAGGCGGGCACACGGTGGCAGTGGCGATCTATGCCGCAGCGCCTTCCGGCGATTATGGCGAAGCACAGCAGATGCTGAGCCGCGTGGTCAAACAGCTGGCCACGGCAGAGGTCGAGTGGCCCGATGCGCGATGCCAGCAGGGCGCTGTTTAAGAAGCACGAGCGATGTAAAGGCGCTAGCGCGGCCAATAGTCCTCGAATTCGCCGGCCTCGCCGTCGATGTCATAGTCCGTGCCGCGAATGTTCAGCACGGAGCCGGTGTCTTTCCCGCTGGTTGGATCAAGAATCGTGGCGCTGAAGGAATCCCCTTCACCACGCGCCGGGCCAAAGGCAGCGCCGCTGGACCAAACACCGCGGTAAAAGAGGGAGTCCTGTTTCTCACAGACCACAATGTGGGAATCGGGATCGGTGCCATGGGCAGCGAAGATCATATCCTCCCCCTGTTGGCAGCGTGCCTCAGGATAATCGGACCAACCGGCGGCAGTGAGTCCCTCGGGGACGTCGGCAGCCCCGGCGCTCACTGAAGTTCCCGGAGCCTGCTCGCTCGGTGCTTCTGCCTCGTCCGTTTCTTCATCTTTCTGCGCAGCAGTCTCCTCCGGGGAGGCAGCCTCCTCCTGAGGGGCTGTCTGCTCCGAGTTTTCGCTGGTGCTGGACGTTTGTTGGCTGGTGGAGCGGGCGTCGTACCAGATAACGAGGCCTGCAATCACCAGCGCAATGAGAATTGCGATCGCGCAGATAATCGGAACGAGGTTGCGCTGCTCCGATTGAGGCTGCCGAGACTGGCCCGACACCGGTGTAGGGGGCTTATGCTCGTGATGGTTAGTGCCAAATCCTGGGGTCGTCATAGGGTCCTTGGAAAACGGTAGAGAACAACACGTAGCATAACCGGCCTGGCAACACCGGACGGAACCGCGCTTAAGTACCCTCCATTTGGGGGCGATGGGACATGGCAACATCATGCTGCCCAGTGCATATGGTCCAATGGGGCAGTGACTAATTCCTACTTCGTGCAATGGCTGACTCAGCAGAAGCGCTACACCAACGTGTACCTGCTGGGTGAAGGCGGCATGGGGCAGGTCTTTCATGCCACGGATCCGGACCTTTCCCGTGAGCTCGCCGTCAAGGTGCTGTTGGATGACGTCCGTGATGAAGCCTCCTGCGCCCGTTTCCACAATGAAATGAAGGCGCTCACGAAGATCGGTAGCCACCCAGGGGTAGTCCAGTTTTATTCCAAGGAGTCCACCCCGCGCGGCGATGACGTGATGGTCATGGCCTTCATCGACGGCAAAACCTTGGGGCATGCTATCCGTGAGCGGGCCCACCAGGGCCGGGGATTTAGCGTGGCGGAGGTTGTGTATTACCTCAAACCGATTGCCTCGGCGCTGGATTATATGCACCATGAGCTGCACCCTGGGTGGGTGCATCGGGACATCAAGCCCGCCAATATTCTATTGCGTAAGAACCCCGGCAGCTTGCCACCGGCTGTGCTGAGTGATTTCGGAATCAGCATTGAGGAGGGCCAGTCTCGGCTGACCAAAATCGGCCACATTGTGGGAACTGAGAAATACTTGGCCCCGGAAAATAACGGTAATGCTTATGGCGATGATGATATGTCGGCGCGCGCGGACGACTATTCCTTGGCCCTTATCGCCTTCGAGATGCTTACGCTGCATCATCTTAAGGACACGATGCCGCGCAGCGAGTGGGAAGGGCAGCGGCGCATCCCGGATCTGTCCAGTGATGCCTTCGCCGAATTCCTGGCAGGGGACACAAGCCGAGTTGTGTCGGAAGTACAGACCGTACTGAATAAGGCACTCAACAGCGTGCCCATGCAGCGCTATGCGCGGGCCCAGGACTTCATTGCCGCGCTTGGCGACGTCTCCCAGTCCCGCCCCGCCCAGCGTGTGGCGGCACCGGCGGCCGATGCTCCGCGTATAGCGCCCACGCCGCAGCCTTCGGCACAGCCGGAGCAACCGCGAAATGCCGGAAGAGCTGGGCAGCCGAGCCAGTTTGGCCGGCATCCTCAACCCTCCCAACGCTGGCCGGAACCTGCCGCTTCCTTCGGATCCGTGGAGCGGGCAAGGCCCACTGGTTTCGTCGCTCCTTCGAACCCGATGGCGTCCCCAGGGACTGTGTCACCTTCCACACCGGTTACGCCGGCGATGCCAGGGTCTACCGTCCAACGCGGTTCCACGCCGCAGCAAGCAAACAACAAGCCGCCTGCGAGGGATAATTCAAACGCTCTCATTATCACGGTGACCGTCGTTGTCATCATCCTCATCTTTGTGGTGACGTGGGCTATCGTGGCCTAGCGCTAGCGGGGTGGGGCAGTAACTTAGCGAGCGGAACTAAAGTGAGAGCCGCTACACTGAAAGACACTGTTTGAAGGCGCCTCGCCGGGATGGATGGCGATGTGCGCACGTTTCCCAGCCCTACGGAGGTGTCTATGAGCTCGCAGCAGCCACTCCCACCGCAGAACGCTCCTCAGGGGCCGCGGCTGCGCATTGATGATTTGATCGGTGGCGTGATGGTCATGTCCCCGGGCCAAGAAGTCATTGTCGGCCGCGCCGGTGACTTCCGGGTAGGCGAGGAGGACCTCAGCCTGCACCGCCAGCTTTTTCAGCTGTGGTTCGGCGGACAGGGCTGGATGATTTGCAACGTGGGCAGCCATATCCCACTGCGCATCGAGCTGCGCGGTGTCACGGGGTTTTCCCGCATCGATTTGGGCCCGCGTTCAGTAGCGGCTGTACCCCCGGGGCCATCGCGGATTACCTTTGAGACTCCCGAATGCCCCTATGAGCTGTATATAGACGTGGAAAACAGCAACTACTCGCGTCGCACAAAACGCGAGCAGGATGTCGATGAGGAGCGCACGCGCACCCGCCACGTTCCCAATGACGAACAAGAAGAGTTGCTGCGCCTGCTAGCCAGCTACCTCAAGAAGCCGGGCTCCACCGATGCTGATATCCCTTCGGTCCGCGAGATCGCCGAGGAGCTGGAGTGGACGGAAAAGAAGACGAATCACAAGATGGACCGCCTTGTGGACAGCCTCCGAGCAGACGGTGAAAAGGCGTATAAGCCTTATAAGACCTTCCTAGCGCACTATGCCATCCGGCACGGCCGCTAGGGCATCCGCTACGGCCGCTAGCGAGTCGACTTCTTCCGGTCGGCCGCGGCGGCGGCAGCGGAGGAAATAGAGTCGTTGCGGTTCTTGAGCAGATCTAAGGTGGTCGCTTCGGCGTCCTTAGACGGGGTGGCGCCGAGGACTGCGAGGGCGGCGTCGGCAAGCATGGCAGACTGCTCCGGTACGCGCTGCGAAGCATCAAATGGCGCGTTGCCATCGTTGGGGCGCATCTCGATGACGGAGAGCGCGATGTGGAAGGGCAGCTCGAGGCGCGGATCATCCTCGCCCACAATCCCCGCTGCGGCAGTGCGGAAGTGCTCTTTCAAGCGGTCACGCTGTTCGTGATACTCGCCGAATTCGGGGGAGTTGGCCACCGGCAGTTGATACAGACGGCCTACATTCCACGCTGAGGTCAATAGCAGGCGCGACTCTGCGGCCACAAGGGACCACAAGCGCTGTGCCGGTGCAGCGTCTGAGGCCGCGAGCTCATCCGCGAGTTCCAGCGAAGGCTCAATGGTGGAATTGAGCAGAGTGAGGAAGATATCCGTCTTCGAAGGAAAATGGTAGTACAGCGAGGCCTGACGGATACCGACGGCATCGGCAATCTGGTGCGTGGAGGTTGTCGCAAAGCCCTGGGTGGTGAAGAGCTCGGATGAAGCATCCAGGATCTCCTCGCGCGCGGTGTTTCCCCGGCGGCGCGGACTGTTCTTCCGTGGCCTGCCAACGCTCCCTGCCATGAGGCGGACTCCCTTCGATAAAATTCATGTAATAACTGACGGCAAGTCAGTAATCCTACACCCCGCCGTGAACGGCGATCGTTAACGCTTAGCTTTCACTACAGCTAACCACACTACCGTGCCTAGCCACGATGGATTCGATAGCAGCAGAGACAGTGCGGCACGCCGAACCGTAGGCGGTGCGGTCCAAAGGCGGCAAATCTGCCAGCATAACGCTGTGCTGATCGACGCCCTCGTACCACCGACCCAACTCGAGGGCGATGCCCGTGCCCCAAGCTAGGCTCAGCCCCTCCGCTTCGGCGGAGGTAAGAAGCTCACGCTCGACGCCAATGGCGAGGCGGTCTGGGGTGGGGCGGGGCGCGGGAGCTGCCCAACGGGCGATGGCAGACACCGGTGCGAGCAAGGAGAGACGAATGGACACGTCGGCAGAGCGGTCGGGGAGACCGTCGACGAGCTTCAGTGGTGCCGGCCGCTGAGACACTGCCTCGGCGTAGAGTTCCTCCTCGCCGCCCGCGCCTAGGGGAAGGCCGGCGTCCGCACGCGTCGATGCTAGGTCTTGCACCGCACCACAGGATAGACCGGCTTCAGTGATAATCTGCTCCAGCTGTTCGTCGGTGCCCAGCCACGTGATGGGGAGCGAGGGGAGAAGATCGCCGCGGGCAGCGGCGCCGGTGAGCCGCACAGGGCTCGCCAGACCGGGAGAGCGGACAATATCGGTCACCACGCGAGAAAACCAGGCAGCGAGCTCAACTCCATCTCCGCGGTGGGCTGTGGCGTTGCGCAGCAGGTCCTGTGCCTCCTCTAGCAGGCCACGGGCATGGGCAGGGGAGTGGCAATGGGTGGCGAGTTCACTGAGATCGGTGAGGGATTCGTGCAGTGGCATAAGGTCCTTGTTTCCCTTTCCATCAGGGGCGTTCTAGCCCTTCAATCTATCACTCTGCACGCGCGCGTTGAACATGACAGGGTGGATACGGGCGCACAAGGTTGCTGGTTGGAAAATAAAAGCCGCCGCCTACTTTCCCCTTTCAGTAGGGGAGGTAGGCGGCGGCTAAAAGCTCTTTTGTCCTGTCCTAGTGTGTCACGAGTACAGCGGCAAAAGTGCGCTGTTGAAACCAGCTAGTGTTTAGCGGGACGTGAACGGCAGGAGAGCCATTTCGCGTGCGTTCTTGACGGCAGTAGCAACCTGACGCTGCTGCTGCGGGGTCAGACCGGTGACGCGACGGGAGCGGATCTTGCCGCGGTCGGAGATGAACAGACGCAGGGTCTTGATCTCCTTGTAGTCAACCTTCTCAATGCCTTCGGCCTTGAGCGGGTTCTTCTTCGGGCGGCGGGTCTGCTCCATACGGAACTTCTTGTGATTATTACGCTTGACAGCCATTGTATGGGTACCCCTTTACCAGCTGGACTTGCGAACGCCCGGCAGCTCACCACGGTGAGCCATGCCGCGCATACGGACACGGGACAGACCGAACTTGCGGAGGTAACCGCGCGGACGTCCATCAGCGGAGTCGCGGTTACGGACGCGGACGCGGGCGGCGTCGCGCGGCTGACGGTTCAGCTCGAACTGCGCCTCGAGGCGCTCTTCGTCCGGGGTGTTCGGGTTCTTGATGATTGCCTTGAGCTCAGCGCGACGCTCCGCGTAGCGGGCGACGATTTCCTTGCGCTGCTCGTTCTTGGCGATCTTTGACTTCTTAGCCATAAATTATCGCTCCTCGCGGAATTCGACGTGCTTGCGGACGATCGGATCGAACTTCTTCAAGGTGATGCGATCCGGGTTGTTGCGCTTGTTCTTACGGGTCACGTAGGTGTAGCCGGTGCCCGCAGTGGACTTCAGTTTGATGATTGGACGGATGTCATTACGTGCCATCTTTAGATCTTCTCCCCACGTGCGCGAATCTTAGCCACGACGGACTCGATGCCATCGCGGTCGATGATCTTCATGCCCTTGGTGGAAACGGTCAGGGTGATGGTACGGCCCTCAGAGGGCAGGTAGTACCGACGACGCTGCACGTTGGGGTTCCAACGGCGCGAGGTGCGGCGGTGCGAGTGCGAGACCTGCTTGCCGAATTCCGGCTTGCGGCCCGTTACCTGGCAAATAGCCGACATGGGTCTTCTTTCTCCTAGCCGCCCACATCGAAAGCGACTAACGGAGTGCCTATTCCGCGGTGAGGCGCGGCGCTCGAAAAGTGAGGTTGAGTAGGAGGCATATATCCGTTGAACACCAGTTGATGAGGGCGTAAAACGATTACTTTGACAACAGCAAGGGGAAATCTTACATGCCACGGACTGTAGAACCTAATCACCGTTGAATTATCGTCGGGCTTTGGCGCTTGTTATTTGTGTCTCGCCCACGGCTCTCCCGTGGTGAAGCTGCAGGCGGGGGCGTTGGAGGCGGGTTTCCGCGCCTAACTCTGTGGGCTGCGTCCTGCGGCGATTTCGATTTTAATGCCGCTGGCCTGTAGGATATTTCGAGTTGTCGGCGCGAGCCGCACAATTTTGTAAGTATAGAGACCCAACTCGGGCACGATCCTTTCACGCTCCCACAAGCCATCGAGCGCCGTCATCGCGGCGATGCTCGGTGGTATGAAAAGTGAAGCGTCGCGGAAGGAACCGACCCGTAGTTCAACCCTGAGGGAATCGACATATGAAGAAAGATATCCACCCGGATTACCACCCGGTGGTCTTTAAGGACGCCGGTACCGGCCACTCCTTCCTGACCAAGTCCACCGCTACCTCCGATCGCACCGTTGAGTGGGAAGACGGCAACGAGTACCCGCTCATCGTCGTTGACGTGACCGCTGAGTCCCACCCGTTCTGGACTGGTGCGCAGCGCGTTATGGATACCGCTGGCCGTGTTGAGAAGTTCAACCAGCGCTTCGGTGCAATGGCTCGCCGCAAGAAGAAGAACGCGTAAGGAGGATAGAAGAAGATGGCAACTCCTAAGTTTAAGAAGTCCCGCGCGAACACTCACTCTCGCCGTTCCCAGTGGAAGGCTGACAATGTCGCCCTCCAGGAAGTCACCATCGACGGCCAGACCGTGCGCATTCCGCGCCGCCTGGTTAAGGCTGCCAAGCTCGGCCTGGTAGACGTCGAGCAGTTCTAAGGTCTGAAGCGCTTTCAGCGTTGAGGTCTTAGGGCCATGACTGTTACCCCGCGAATCCACAAAGAAAAGTGGATTTGCGGGGATTTTTGTTATGCCTGAAAATTTTTGTTTTTGTTGTCGTGTCCACTGTTTATGTAGCTTGGAACAATTGTTTAGCACACGTATAAACTATTGCGGTGCTTAAGGGGTGGCTTTTAGGGGGCGACAGGCTGGGTTCTACTTCGTGAATAGGGCCCCGATAGGACATAATTGAGATTATGAAAATTCTTGTCGTCGATGACGAGCAGGCTGTACGCGAATCGCTCCGCCGCTCTCTGAAGTTTAATGGCTACGAGGTCATATTGGCCGCTGATGGCGTACAGGCTGTCGAGATGGTGCACAGTGAGCACCCAGAGCTTCTCATCCTCGATGTGATGATGCCGAACATGGATGGTCTGGAGGTCTGCCGCACCCTGCGCAGCGAAGGTTGGGACCGCCCCATTCTGGTATTGACGGCTCGCGACGGAGTGTCGGACCGCGTTGCGGGTCTTGACGCGGGCGCTGATGACTATCTTCCCAAGCCCTTCGCGCTGGAGGAGTTGCTAGCTCGCGTGCGTTCCTTGGTCCGCCGTGCCGCTGCGGAGTCGATTGCTAAGAAGCAGCCAGTTGAAACTCAGTTGAGCTTTGAGGACCTCAAGCTCGATGCCGATACGCGTGAGGTGACTCGGGGCGAGCGTCAGATTTCTTTGACCCGCACTGAGTTTGCCCTGCTGCGCCTGCTCATGGAGAACCCCCGCAAGGTACTCTCCCGCAATACCATCTTGGAAGAGGTATGGGGCTATGATTTCCCGACCTCCGGAAACGCTCTTGAGGTCTACATCGGTTACCTCCGAAAGAAGACTGAAGAAAGTGGCGAGCCGCGTCTTATTCACACCGTGCGTGGCGTTGGCTACGTCATGAGGGAGGCTATCGCGTGATTCTGCGGAGGCCCGCGCCCGACGCGGTGCCTTCTGAAGCCCTAGATACCACTGCGTGGTTGGGTCTCTCAGGCCGTCGTGGCTGGGCTTCGCGGGCGCCGCTTCGGTGGCGCCTTTCTCTTGTTACCGGTGTCGTTGTCGCCGTTGCGGTAGCCGTAATGACTTTTTTAACCTACTGGTTGGTTGCAGCGTCGATGACGGCGAGCGTCGATAAGCAGATCATGCAACAAGCGGATGTGCTGATGCGGCAAGCTCAGGACCCAGCCTTTGTAGAGAATATCGATCAAGAAATCGCGACATTTAAGCTCTATAACCCCTCGACTCGGGTCTCTATCTCTCCGCCTGCGGTTGCGTTTTCCTACGGTGATGCATTGCCCGTGGGTGGTGATTTTAAGTCGGATGGGGACAGTGTGGAAAGCTCCATCCGTACCTTGGGCGGTGAGCGGGTACTGGCCAAGTACCAAGAAGGCGGTGCGACGGTAGTCCTAGCTAAGGACTTGGGGTCTACCGAAGACCTCGTCTCCGCAGTAGGCTCGGCTTTGCTTATCATCGTGGCCTTTGGCGTTTTGCTGTCCGTCTTTGCGGGCATGGTGGTGTCCAAGACAGGCATGGAGCCCATTGCTCGGCTGAAACGTGCAGTCGATTATGTGACGCAAACCAATGATCTGCGCCCGATTGCGGTCGAGAGCAACGATGAGATGTCGCAGCTGACGGTGTCCTTCAACCGAATGCTGTCCGCACTCCAACACGCGCGCGTGCAACAATCGCAATTCGTGGCCGATGCCGGCCATGAGCTCAAAACGCCGCTGACGTCCATGCGGACCAACATTGAGCTCCTCATGATGCTGAATAAATCCGGTGGCGGTTTCGGTATCAGTGAGGAAGACCGGCGCGATTTGGAAGAGGACGTGATGGCGCAGATGTCCGAGCTGTCGACTTTGATTGGTGACCTCGTGGATTTGGCGCGTGAGGATGCCACCGAAAAGGAACCCGAGCCGGTGGAGCTGCATGAAGTTTTGGAGCATTCCCTCAACCGAGCTAAGCGCCGCCGCCCAGACGTCGACTTCCGTGTGCGGTTTATCCCCTGGGTCCTAGACGGGGATCCCTTTGCTTTGGGCCGAGCCACGCTCAATCTCATGGACAATGCCGCGAAGTGGTCTCCGGCTACGGGCACCGTCCGCGTATCGATGCAGCAAGTAGCCCAGGATAAGGTGCGCCTGCGCGTGGATGACTCGGGCCCCGGTATTGCCCCAGAGGAACGCGACAAGGTCTTTGAGCGTTTCTACCGTTCCGCGGAAGCCCGAGCGATGCCGGGATCTGGGTTGGGGTTGGCCATCGTGAAATCCGTGATTGAGCGGCACAACGGAGCCATCACCATCAAGGAATCTGCAGATGGAGGAACGCGCATGGAAGTCATCCTGCCAGGACATCCTACCGAGGGCGATGCCATGGTGGACGGCCTGGAAGAGCAGCCGAACGAGTTTCAGTTAGATTCGACCGCTGCACAACAAGCGACGGGACAGGCGCAGGAGACTTCCGGAGAATACTCGGAGAACCACAATGACCGCGGCCGAATCTTTGCCGAGCGGTGGTTCAATCAAGGTTGACGTGCCGTGGATCGCCCCAGTTCAGAGCACACAGGAAACGTCCAGGCTTTCCTAGCACACTGGCAGAGCAGAGACAGATGCGCACCAGCTTGAAAGAGCACACTACCTGATATGAATATGAGGAATTCGAACATGGATAGTCCCATGGATAACCCGCTGAACTCTGATGGACGGGGGCAGGCGCAACAGCGCGGCGAGGCATCTTCGGCGGGAAGCGAATCGAATGGTTGGAATCAACCGCGCACCAACTCGTGGGAGTCTGGCGGGCAGGCCCCTTATGGGGGCCAGCAGGGGCAGGGGAACCGACCTTTGTTTGGTGCTCAGCCCTCCCAGGTTCCCTACGGCGCGCAAGCGCCTTATGGCGGAGCGGGCTACGGCTTCGGCCAACCCAATCAGAGCAGCCAGCAGTTGCAGAATCCGACGCAGCCTTATGCAGGACAACAAGGTGCGGGCGTGCACGGCGTGCAGCCGGGCCGCGATCAGAAGAATAAGCGCAAAGTAGGTCTGGGCACTGCGCTGGCAATGATGCTCGTCGCAGCCGTCGCTGCTGGCGGTGTCACCGGTGCGGTGGTCGGCGCGGCGGGCAAGGACAAGTCTTCCACTTCGACCGTCAACGAAGTATTGGAACGTCAGCCAGTGGCAAATAGCACCGGCCAAGAGCCGGCTGATGGCTCTGTGGAAGAAGTAGCGTCGAAGGTTCTCCCGGCAGTGGTCTCCATTTACTCCATAACCCGCTCGGGTGGTGCTGAGGGCTCCGGATCCATCATTTCCCCGGATGGCTATGTGCTGACCAACCATCACGTGGTTGCCGGTGCGGACCAAGGAGGGCGCCTAGAGGTGACAATGAATGACGGCTCGCGTCATAGCGCTACATTTGTTGCGTCGGATGCGACGACGGATGTTGGCGTCATCAAGATTGATGATGCCAATGACCTGCCCTACCTTCAGTTTGGGGATTCGGACGCTGCTGCAGTGGGGCAAGAAGTAGTCGCAGTTGGTTCCCCGCTGGGGCTCAACGCAACGGTAACGTCGGGAATTGTGTCAGCCAAGAACCGCCCTGTTCGTGCCTCGCAGGAAGGCGGGGAGTCCTCGCTGATCGACGCTATTCAGACCGACGCAGCCGTAAACCCCGGTAACTCCGGTGGCCCCTTGGTGGACATGGAGGGCAACATCATTGGCATGAACTCGATGATTGCCTCGCTGTCGAGGGGCTCGAGTTCCGAAGGCGGTTCCATTGGTTTGGGATTTGCAATTCCTTCGAACTTTGCCAAGCGCATGGCCGATGAGCTCATCAATAACGGCAGGGTCAAGCACCCCACCTTGGGCGTTAAGGTTCGCGCGCAGAGCGAGACCCAAGGCGCAGAAATCGTCGACGTGGAACCTGATAGCCCGGCTGATAAGGCAGGGCTGAAGTCCGGTGACGTGGTCACCCGCGTTAATGAGCGCCTCATTGAAAGCTCTGATGCCCTGATCGCGGCAACCCGTTCCCAAGAGTTTGGTGCAACCGTCACTCTCGAGGTGAAGAGTCGCGACAGCGAAGATGCGAGAAAGGTAGAGGTAACGCTGGCAAGCGAGTAAGTTTACAAATACTTGGGCGGTGCGCCAGCACCGCGTGAACCTCGCACCCTGACACCTTTTCAAGAAACTACTTCCGGAAGATTCCGTCCCACCTTTAAGGAGAACCTCCGTGGCAGACAACACCGACGCAACCGAGCTGTTGGGGCGCGATGCCTCACGCGAACTCGATGATGTTACCGAACCCGATGACGCCTTCCTCATTGCCAGCGAACAAGAGCAAAGCGTTCAAGCGCCGCGCCGCGCGCTCGTTGTGATCGTCACCGATCACCCGGATGAAGCGGCCCAGGACACATCGCGCTTGGCCGGTGAATTGCTGGCTGAAGCCGAGTTCACCGTTGACGGTGCAGTGATCGTCCGCTCGAAGAAGTCCAAGATCCGGCAGGCTATCGAAACCGGCGTGGTCGGGGGAGTAGACCTGGTGCTCACGATTGGCGGCACGGGAGTCGGCCCGCGTGATAAGACCCCGGAGGCAACCCGCGCGGTGTTGGACCAAATGGTTCCGGGCGTGGCGCAAGCGTTGCGCTCTTCCGGCCAGGCTTGTGGCGCGGTGGATGCGTGCACCTCCCGCGGCATTTCGGGCGTGTCTGGGTCAACGGTCATCGTCAACGTCGCTTCTTCCCGCGCGGCGGTGCGCGATGGCATGGCCACTTTGACGCCGTTGGTGCATCACCTCGTTGATCAGCTGCAGAAATCCAGCGTCTAATGGCCGAGCCCACACCGCGTACCCCGCGGGCGCGCCGTCGCGTGAAACGTCCGTCGACCGCCAAGAATTACGACCGCAGCTTCGATGTCCCTCACGGGCCAATGTCTGGGGCCGCTGGCTCTTCTTCCGCCGCAGGGGCCGATGAGCTGCGCACCGTGAGCTTTGATATGGACGCAGGCGGCCCCGGTGGTGACAACGAGGACGAGGTCACGGGGGAGGCCTTCTACCGCGAGAACATGCCGCCGCATTTTGGCACCACACAGTAGTGCGTGAGCAGCGTGTGAAGGCAAAAGAAAATCCCGCAGAACTCCGGCGAAATGCCGGGTCTGCGGGATTTTTAGGCTTGGGGCTTCTGGCTTAGATGTTGGAGCCAGGCTTGTTGGTGGTCGTGCCACCGTTTTCAGCAGCGAGCAGGTCGCGGATCTCGCCGAGTAGCTGCTCGGTGGTCGGAGCCGGCTCCTCCGGGTCAACGCCCTGGCGGCGCTTTGCGTGCTCGGTGACGGCGTTGATCGGAGCAACGATGACGAAGTAGATGACAGCGGCAACGATGAGGAAGTTGATAAGGGCGGTGATGACTGCACCGAAGTCCAGGAAGGTCTCCGGGTTATCGGTAATTGCGAAGCCCAAGCCACCAAAGTCTGGGGAGCCGAGGGAGTTAATCAGCGGCTGGATGATGTGATCGGTGATGGAGGTAACGATCGCGGTGAAGGCGGCACCGATGATGACTGCTACGGCCAACTCGATGACGTTGCCGCGCAGGATGAAATCTTTAAAGCCCTTGAGCATGGTGGTGGTTGTCCTATCTACGGGGGGGGTAGGTGCTTCTTGTGTCTTAAGCGTCTGCTTTGCGTAGTCCGCACTGTGTGCAGGCGCGCTGTTCAGAGAAGTCGGAGAAAAGCAGGCATAGAGCAATAATGCTCTCTAAGAGAGGCTCTAGATGCGCAGGGACTCCAACGGAAGACGAAGCATGTGGAAATACTGGAATAGCGAAAGCCACTTCTGTGCGCCATCCTGCAGGTGGTGCCGCGGGGGTCGCGCGGCAGTCACGAGACTGCAAGAGCATAAAGCGCCCGAGTGGATGTGCCTATAGTAGGCAGAGTTTTCATGTCGTGGCAACATCTTGTGGAGGTTTACCAGTGCAAACGCGATGATCTTCACAACATGGCTTAACTGTGGGCGCGGTCGCCCACAATGACAACCGTGAGCGGTTGTGTAAGAGAAGCGGCCGCGACGGCTTCGGCTGCCTCAGCAGGAAGGGCGACGAGGAGTGTGTGCGTGCGCGCATCTTCTTCGTCAGTGCCCACCGATACGACGCGTGCGCCCCGTGCAATTGTCGAGCCACGAGTGGGAGCAGAAATGTCGTCGCTGTCGTCGACCGTGCTGACGATATTGACTGTATCGCCGTGATGGAGGTTCCGGGAAATTTCTGGCTCAGCCAGGGTAAGCGGGATGAGGTGGCCGTCCTCCATCCCGAAATCCGCGATGAGATCAGAGCTGAGAAGGCGGGTGCTGGTGAGGATTTCACCGGCGCTAGCCGCTGCCACCAGAACACGCCCTACTGCATCTTCCGGGTTGCTCCCCAACGCCGTGGCGGGCAGAGCGGAGGAGGGGACGCGCGCCACGGAGACATCGCTTAGCGCCAGCGTCTCGCCAGCGGCGACGTCCCGGGCCATGACCACGACGCGGGGCTGCTCGCGGGTAGAGGCGAGGGCACTCGCCGCCGCGGCAAGGAGCAAGACTGTGGCTGCTATGCGGCGAAGGATAACGCTACGTTGATGCCCCGGAGTGCGCAGAACGTGAAGAAAACCCATGCCTTTTTAGACTGCACGCGGCGCCGTATGGTTCCCGAAAAATCGATGGAAAGCGCACAAGCCAACGAAGCGTGCGAGACAAGGGTGCTGGCTACAGCCAGCGCATTCCGCGCTCGGTGAGGATGCCATCGACTGGCCGGTCGTGCTCCTCGAAAGGAACCTCGCGGACCTCGGTGGAGTGAACTAGCGCGACGACGGGCGGGTGCCCAGTGGGTAGCGGGGTGAGCGCGCGGTCGTAGTAGCCGGCGCCTTTTCCGAGGCGCATGCCTGACTCGCTCACCGCCATCGCGGGCGCCAAGATGAGGTCGAGGTGCGCCAAGATATCGCTACTGTGGCGCTGCCCGACGGGCTCTGCAATCCCTAATGCCCCCGGGCACATGGCCTCCGGCCCGCCATACAGCGTCCATAAAAGCTCACCGTCTTTGCCGGAAATGGGCAGGTAAACCTCCTTGCAGAGTGTTGCCACAGTCTCTACGAAGTTGGGCCCGCCGGGCTCTGTGCCCAGTGGGTGGTAGGCGGCAACTCGCATCGCGGGAGTGAGCAACTCACCCACGCCGGTGCACCACGCGGCATTGTCATCAGCGCGCTGCTCGGCGCTGCGCTCGCGCCGGGCGTTAAGGAGTAAGGATCTTAAGGCGTCCTTGTGGGAGGTCGTCATGGGCTTTAATCATAGCGGGATGGCGTAGCGCAGCATGGGGGCGCGGGGGCTGCATTGTAAAGTGGAAATTATGGCTATTGCACACGAGGATTCCCATACCGGGATCACTACGGTCGTTGTCCCCGCTGCTGGCATGGGCACTCGCTTTTTGCCCGCCACCAAGACCGTGCCGAAGGAGCTGCTCCCCGTCGTTGATACGCCGGGCATTGAACTCATCGCGGAAGAGGCCGCGTCCGTGGGCGCCCAGCGCCTTGCGGTGATTACCGCGCCGAACAAACAGGAAGTGATGCGGCACTTCGAGGAGTTCCCCGATCTCGTCGAGACCCTCGACGCCCGCGGCAAAGATGAGCAGGTAGCCAAGGTCAAGCGCGCTGCTCAGTTGATCCACCCGATTTCCGTGGAACAGGAAAAGCCGCTGGGCCTGGGCCACGCGGTGGGCTTGGCGGAATCTGTGCTGGAGGATGACGAAGAATTCTTCGCCGTCATGCTCCCGGATGACATTGTCCTGCCGGCCACCGTCATGGGGGAGATGGCCCGCGTTCGTGCAGCGCTGGGTGGTAGCGTGCTGTGCGCCTTCGAGGTGTCGCGCGAAGAGACCTATAACTACGGCGTCTTCGACGTCGAGGACACGAACGCGCCGGGAGTGAAGAAGGTCGTGGGCATGGTGGAAAAACCGGACCCGGCTGATGCGCCCTCGAATCTCGTGGCTACTGGGCGCTACCTGCTCGATAGGAAGATTTTTGATGCCCTTCGCCGTATCGAGCCAGGTAAGGGTGGGGAACTGCAGCTGACTGACGCCATCGAGCTCCTTATTAAGGAGGGGCACCCCGTTCACGTCGTAGTCCACCAGGGTAAGCGCCACGACTTGGGCAACCCGGGCGGCTACATCCCGGCCAACGTTGACTTTGGTCTGCGTGATGAGAAGTACGGTCCTGCGCTCTACAAGGCAATCAAGAAGATTGTGGAGGACTACGAAGAAGAAAAGGGGTTGAAGGGCTAAGCCTTCATACGTCCAGCGCGCTAAGCTCTACTCCAGTAACTTCCATCCCTTTAGGCCCCACATACCCCAGAGTAAAGGCAGGCGGTACATGCGTTCGGTCGATGACCAGATGGCGTTCATTCTTGATGCAGCGATGACACCTGAACCGGTACGCATCGCCATCGCGAATGCCCTAGGTCTCAAGTGTGCGGAGGAGGTGCAGGCAAACCAGCCGCTTCCGGGCTTTCCGCAAGCAGCCATTGATGGCTACGCCGTGCGTGCCGTAGACGTCGGGGGAGAAAAAGCCCTCAAAGCGCGCTCGCGCCACGACTCCGAGGACGCGGATGCTCCCGTCACGGAGACGGAGGTTGAACGTTCTCTGCCTGTAGTGGGGGAGGTTCCCGCAGGTTCGCGCCAGCCTTTGCGTTTGCAGCCCAAGCAAGCGGTGCGCGTCTACACGGGTGCGCCGTTGCCGACGCTTGCCGACGCCGTCCTTCCCCTCGAATGGACGGACCGCGGCCGTAAGCGCGTGACCTCCCACCGCCCGGTACGCTCGGGCGACTTCGTGCGCCGCGTGGGCGATGACATTCAGCCCGGGGATGTTGCCGTGTCTTCCGGAACCATCCTGGGCCCAGCACAGATTGGCTTGCTCGCGGCTGTGGGGCGCTCAAAGGTCTTGGCGTATCCGCGTCCACGCGTGACCATCGTGTCCTATGGCAAGGAGCTTGTCGACGTCGACCGCGAACCCGGCCTGGGTCAAGTCTTCGACGTGAACTCTTATTCGCTTGCAGCAGCCGCGAAGGAAGCCGGAGCGGATGTGCATCGCGTCGGCATTGCCGCCGGTGAGCCGCGCCGCGTGCGCGAGGCCTTGGAAACCTACCTGGCGCGCAGCGAGGTACTGGTGATCTCCGGCGCCGTGGGCGGTGCGGGTTCGGAAGAAATCCGCGAGGTCCTCGATGAGTTGGGAGACGTGGATACCTCACGCGTAGCCATGCACCCAGGCTCGGTCCAGGGCTTCGGGTTGTTGGGTGAGGAGCGCATCCCGACCTTCCTGTTGCCCTCGAACCCGGTATCCGCGCTGGTGATCTTCGAGGTCTTTGTGCGCCCGCTGATCCGGCTCTCCCTGGGCAAGCGCAGCGGCCAACGCCGCATGGTGCGCGCACGCGTGCTTAATCACATGGAATCCCGCCCGGGGCGCCGCGGCTATATTCGTGCCCGGCTCATGCGAGATGCAGACACCTCCGACTACCTGGTGGAAGGACTGGGCGGCGCGGCTGGCGCGCCGGCGCATTTGCTGGCTGGACTATCCGAGGCCAACGCGATGATCCGTATCCCGGAGGAAGTTACAGAGATCCGCCCCGGGGACGTGGTGGACGTCCTGTTCCTGACCCAACGCGCCTAGCTGGTCACCGCCGACATCATGCTTGATCCTTTCGGTACCGCCGCGGGGCGCTTTTCCACCCCCGCCAGCGGTGAGGCAAACCCCGACCATCCGGGGTGGCCAGAAGCTACGCCTGCGGTCCGATTGCGAGAATCTCGTGTCTTCCCGCGCGGCGCGACAGTGCGCCTGCGCCCCCTGCTGCGCCGGGACGGTGAGTCTTGGCGGTGGCAGCGCATCGAGGATAGGGATTTTCTTAAACCGGTGGAGCCGACTCTGCCGACGTCATGGGATGCGGCACATTCGCAGTCGGCATGGTGGAATCACTTGATGTTTCTGCGTGATTCGGCTCGCGCCGGAACGGTGGTGCCGCTCGTCATTGATGTCGACGGGCAGTTCCGGGGTCAGTTGACCTTAGGCAATATCCAGCACGGAGGGGTCAGCGAGTGCTGGATTGGCTATTGGGTTCATTCCGCGGTACACGGCGCGGGGGTGGCTACTGCCGCCTGCGCTCTCGGTGTGGACCATGCCTTTTACCGTGTGGGGCTGCATCGTGTGACGGCCACCTATCTGCCGGAGAATCCTGCTTCCGGCAAGGTACTGCACAGCAACGGGTTTCGGGATGAGGGCTTCCTGCGCCGCAACCTGCATATCGACGGTGCGTGGAGGGATCACCACTTCTTGGCACTGAACCGTGAGGATTTTGCGTCCGGGGCGGTCGAGCGCTTGCGTGCGACGGGCCGCCTCAGCGGTGTTTAGCCAATGCTGAACCGGTCGATATTTTGGTCAACTACCTCTGCTTTCACTTAAGTAACAACCTTGTAATTTATGGGCTCGTTGATGCCCACAGGCCAGGGCTGGGCGGCTAGAGTAGGGGCCTAGTTATATTCCCTTTTTCGTCGACCCCTGAAAGTGGGACACAGCCGCATGATGACTGCCGTGCCGATCATTCTCGTAATCGTGTTGTGGCTCTTCATCCTCGCCCCGTTGCTTTTGCGTTCGCAACGCCCGATGAGCCATACAGGTGAGGCCTTTGAAGAGACCCGCGTGCTCTTCGAAGGCGATTCCGGCTCCGTGCCGGGCCGTCGCAAGCCGCGCTTGGGTAAGGAAGATATCCGCATGAGTTCCCAGGCAGAGGCGGAGACTGGTGCTGAGGAGGTAGACTACGAGCTGGTCGAGGCCGAAGGAGTCAGCGAGGATTCACAATCCGGCCCTGTTGAGACCGCTGCGACTGATGCTGCCGAGCAGCCAGATGTCGCCGACACGATTGACGGCGAAGTTGTTGAGGCTGAAGATGCGGAAGAGGATTTCGAGCTAGCAGCGGAACCTGAGCATGATGCCAACAAAGAGCACGACCTCGATAATGACATCGAGAGCGTTGAATCGAACGCTGCCGAGGTTTTCACGGCTCCAGCCAACGCTAGTGTCGCAGAGGATGCCTACGGCTTGGATGACTCCTATACCTCTCCGGTCGATTTGATGTACCCGGGAGCTATTGACTCTCTGGGCCAGACGCCGGAGGACTTTAACGCCGAGGAAACAGACGGCGCTGATGATGCTCCGGAGCCGGAAGAGACCATAGCGGTTGACGGCGAGAGCATTGATGTCGCAGAAACGAACTCTGCGGACGCTGAAACCAATGGCAGCGATACCGAGCTCTCCGCGGAAGAGCTTGCCTTTGCGCAGCGCCGTCTTGGCCGCGGCGGCTGGGATCCTGTGAAGGAGAAGGAGGCTTCGGCCACGCGGTACCAGCGCCGCCAGCGCACGCTCATTGGCCTAGCCGTGGCAGTGGTCGCAACGGTATGCCTGGGCATCGTCGTGGGCGGTTGGACCTGGTGGTTGGCGGGCATCGCTGGTGTTGCGACCGCGGTCTACCTGGTGGCGCTGCGCGCCCAGGTACGCCGCGAGCAGGAGCTACTTCGTCGCCGCGTCTACCACCTGCGCCGTGCGCGCCTGGGTGTGCGCAACGCGGAAAATCCTGCTGAGTCGCTGCCGCCGAACCTGCGCCGGCCGGGCGCCCTCATCTTGGAAATCGATGATGAAAGCCCGGATTTTGATTACCTTCCGGTGTACTCGGAGGATGATTCCGACGGTGGTTTCGACGGCCCCCATCCTTCCCCGCGCCAGCGGCGTGATGATCTCGCGGCACGGCGAGTCGGTTAAGTGGCACGCGAGTGTGTCTTGTGCCTAAGCGCGCTGAGCGCTAGGCCGACCACACTCCCGAGCTCCCGCGGCGATGTGAGCCCACAAGGTGGGCATCCACCATCCCGATGGCCGTCATGAGGGAAAAGCAGGTCACTGGGCCGACGAACTTGAACCCGGCCTTCTTCAAAGCCTTGGACATGTCCAAGGCTTCTTTTGTGTATTTCGGGATATCTTCTTCGCTTTCCGGCGCGATGGTTTCTTCAGGCAAGAAGCTCCATACGAATTCGTCCAACCCGCCCTGCTCGCGCAAGGCCACCGTGGCTCGTGCGTTAGCGAGCACCGCGTTGATTTTGAGGCGGTTGCGAATAATTCCTGGATTGTTCATCAAACGCTCGACTTCCTCCTCACCAAAGCTGGCCAGAAGGTCCGCATCAAACCCCACGAAAGCAGCGCGGAAAGCATCACGCTTGCGCAGTACTAGCTCCCAGCTCAGCCCTGCCTGGAAGCCTTCCAGACAGAGGCGTTCCAGCAGTGCGGATTCTTCGTGGACAGGCATGCCCCATTCAGTGTCGTAATACTCCTTGAGCAGTGGGGAAGTCATTGCCCACGCAGGGCGGCCAAGCCCTGTCGCGTCATAAACAAGTCTCGTATCATTTGCCATTTGTGTACTAGTCATGCCTTTTTAGACTGTAATACTTACTCATTGGTTCCCCGCTTCGTGCTCCAGCAGTAGCCGCTTTGCGGCAACGCCCCCGCGGTAAGACCCCAAGCCGCCGCTTGCTGGTACGACGCGGTGGCAGGGCACCACGAGAGGCAGAGGGTTGCTGGCACAGGCGCTGCCTGCGGCGCGGGCAGCTTGGGCGCTCCCAGCCGCGGAGGCAAGGCGTGAATAGGTCCAGCGCTCACCGAAGGGGATATCACGAAGCGCGCGTTGTGCTCGGGCGCGGAAGGTGTCAGGAGACGCAGGGACGTCGAGTAGCAGCTCGAAGTCTCGCCGCGTGCCAGCGAAGTATTCGGTGATCTGTTGGGTGGCCGCGACGAGAACCTTAACGCTCGACCAGGCGCTATCTGAGCGAGCGGTGAGGCGCTGCAGGCCGTTGAGATTTGGAGCCTCGTCAGGGAAATACACCTGCGATAAGCCTCGCGCGGACCCTACGAGGGTGAGGCGGCCGAGGGGAGTGTCCAGTGAAGTCCACAAGTGCATGCTGGGAGGGAGTCCTTTCGGAGAGAGGTGGCCATCCAGGGTAGTCTATGAACCATGAATAGACCCGCCGTACGCGATGCCGCGCTCCTGATCTTCCGCGCGGTACTGGGAGTCATCTTCGTGGCGCACGGTGTAGACAAGATGTTTTTTAGCGGAATGGATGAAATAACCGGGCAGTTTTCCGCACTTGGTGTCCCGCAGCCGCATACTTCCGCGTACTTGGCTGCCTTCGCAGAAATGCTGGGAGGCGCGGCGCTGGTCGTAGGCCTGCTCACCACCTTTGTGGCGGGGGCTTTGGCTCTCCTCATGGCCTGTGCTTTGTATTTTGTGCACATGGGCAATGGCCTTTTTGCAGCCGATGGTGGCGTCGAGTATCCGCTGGTTCTCATCGTGTCGCTGCTCATGATTGTCGTTTTTGGCTCTGGCCGGGCCAGCGTGGATGGGGTGCTGAGCCGTGCTGACGCATGAGCAGGTGCAGGCGGCCATTTCCGCACAGCTGGACGGGGAAGCCCCGCAGCTCTCACCGGATGTTATTGAAGCGCACGTATCGGGATGCCCCGAGTGCGCGGCTTTCCGGGATAAGGCGGCAGCCCTAACACATTCCTTGAGCCTCGTGGAACCGGCAGGCGTTCCGCCGCACGATTTGTCTGAGGTGATCCTCGCCGGCGTGGAGCCGGAATGGCAGCGCGCTTCCAGCACGCGGCAGGCGTCGCTGACGTTGGCGCGAGTATCCCTCGGAGTGTTGTCCCTGGCGTTTTTGGTGTGGGCGGTCGTGGTCGTTGTTAGTGCCTCAGGTTTGACCACCTTATCGAGCGAAGGAACCCTCGCGGAAGGGGCTGACCCAGGGCGCGCGCACCTGCTGATGGAGGCTGCGGCGCTGCGTTTCGGCCTTGCAAGTGGCTTGGCTTTTGCGGCATGGCGCCCCGCTTCGGCACCTGGATTGTTGCCGGTAGCGTGCACGATGTTCGCATTCCTGTGCGGTTTTACCATGCGCGATTTTGCCCTGGGCAGCGTCGCCGCGGGGCAGGTTTATATCCTCATCGGCACGGGCTTGGCCACCGCCAGCTTGGGCTGGGCCTGGGCGGCGGACCGGGGATTCCTGCTGCGGGATATTTACCGGACGTTGTCCGCTAGCCCGCGTTAGGACCAAGATGGCAGCCACATCATGGAGCTGTACCACGAATCCGGTATGAGGTATCCATAAAGAATCGGGGAGAAGTAGGCGAACATCGCCACCACGAGCGCGGCGTAACACACCGTGAGGAAGGTACCCAAGGGCATCGCGGTACCAAAGAGTCCTGTGAGCCAGCGCCACTGCACAACACGGCCGCGCCCAATCATTTGTCCCAAGGCCAGAGATATCAGCACGATGACAAATGGGATGAACGCCGTGGCGTAAAAGAAATACATTTGACGGTCGAAAACGGCCAGCCAGGGCAGGAATCCCGCCGCGGCACCCACGAGCGGGATGAGGAAGGCGCGGTTGCGGCGAACGAGCAGGGACCACAGGCCCCACAGCACAGCTGGGATGACCAGCCACCAGATGGCGGGAGTGCCAAAGAGATACAGCATCTTGCGGCAGGAGTTGCCGTCCCCGCAGGAGATGTCCGTGGCGGAGTAGTAGAGGATAGGGCGTGCAGCCACCAACCAAGCCCACGGCTTGGAATCCCAGGGGTGGCTGTGCCCACCGGAGGTTGTCAAAGAGGCATGAAACTCCAACACGGAAGAGTGGTAGTAAAACCAGCCGGCGAGTGGCTCGGGGAGATGGAGCAACCAAGAGCCCTCTTCAATAGTGCCGTCTACTTTGGCGTGGCGGTAAACAGCGGTTTCATCAGCGAACCACGCACGCCAAGACCAGGTGTACAGTGCCACAGGAACCGCGACGATCGAGGCGAGGGCCGCTGGCGTATCGCGTACCAGCGTGCCCACGATGTAGCGGCGCACGCCGTAGAGGCGGCGCAGCGCGAGGTCCGAGAAAACGCTCATCAGACCGAAGAACATGATGTAGTACAGGCCGGACCACTTGACCGACAACGTCAGCCCCAGGAAAACGCCGGCCGTAAAACGCCACCACCGGAACCCAAAACGGGGCCCGAAGTCGGAGTCACCCATGGTCCCCGACACGAAGGCGGCGTGGAGGCGCTCACGCATCTGCTGGTGATCCCGCGCCAAAGCCCACGCGGCGGCAACCACAAAGAAGACTTGGAAGATGTCGAGCATTCCGAATTTGGAGGCTACGAGCAGTACGCCATCGCACACGGCGAGCAGGCCAGCCAGGAATCCCACCTGCCACGAACCAGACAAGCGGCGAGCCAGCGCCATGGTGAGCATTACTGTGCCCACTCCGAAAAGCGCGGCCATGGCCCGCCATCCCAGTGGGGTATAGCCGAAAAGCGCTTCTGATATCGCGATGATCTGCTTGGCCAGCGGCGGATGCACAACCAAGCCGTAGCCCGGGTTAGATTCAATACCGCCGAGGAAGAGGTTGTGCCAGCTGGTGACCATGTCCCAGGCCTGCGGAACGTAGTGCTTTTCGTCGAAGACGGGTGTGCCTTCAGAAACCGGAGCAGCCAGACCAATGAATCGTGTGAGAAAAGCCAAGACACCAATGATCGCAGTGCTGATCGAGTCGGCCCGGGTCCAGGTGTAGGGCCGAGGGGCAGGCGGTGCCGGCCGGGTATGGGCGCCACGCGTGGCGGAGGGGCGCGTGCGCTTGCGGCGGCCAGATCGATCTGTAGGGGTTGCGGTACTCACCCGGAAGAGTCTAGCTTGCATGTGCAATGCTGGGGAGTATGAGTCTTCAGCTTGAACCCCTGCCCCGCGGTGTCATCCTCGCCGCCACCCCGCTGGGAAATCCCGGTGATGCTTCCGCCCGTCTCATGCACGCTTTGGGCCACGCAGATGTGATTGCCGCGGAGGATACTCGCCGTGTCCGCAACTTGGCCCAGGCGTTAGGAGTAGAAATCCGCGGCAAGGTGGTCTCCAACTTCGACCACAACGAGGAGGAGCGCTCACGCACGTTGGTCGCCGCTGCCCAGACGGGAACCGTACTTGTCGTGTCGGATGCCGGCATGCCGGTAGTTTCTGATCCGGGGCACTCCATCGTGACCGCCGCCGTGGAGGCGGGCGTGCCCGTGACGTGTTTCCCCGGGCCCTCTGCGGTGCCGACTGCCCTCGCCCTGTCGGGCTTAGGGGTAGGCCACTTTCTCTTCGATGCTTTCCCGCCGCGCAAGCCCGGCCCGCGTAAGGCGTGGCTCGAGTCCTTGGTGGGGGAGCAGCGCGCTATTGCTTTCTTCGAGTCCCCACACCGTTTGGCGCAGACGCTTGGCGACGCCTCAGAGATCCTCGGCGCCGACCGTCGCGCTGCAGTGTGCCGCGAGCTGACGAAGACATATGAGGAGATTAAGCGTGGTTGCTTGGGCGAGCTTGCCGAATGGGCGCAAGAGAATGCGCGGGGTGAGATCACCGTAGTGATCGAGGGCGGTGATGCCGCACCCGTGTCGTTGGAGACCCTCGTGGAGCAGGTCCGCGCAGAGGTTGAACGCGGCGTGCGGGCCAAGGATGCCTGCAAGCAAGCCGCCGCGGGAACGGCGTGGTCCAATCGTGAGCTTTATGATGCCTACCTTGCGGCCCGTGGCTGAGCTGCACGAATAAGAACAAGTGATGGCCGTCTCTTTCGCGGGAATCGTTATGGCATCGTTATGTCGCCCGGCGTGGCCGCGGCATGCGTGGTAGGGGTGTCATATCTCCGAAATGCCTTCGAACAAGCTGGCAAGCTGCACAGTTGCGGTACAGAACCGGCAGTTGCAGTGGAATAACGGTCGCGTAAAGAAGCTCGTGACAGATGCTTGAGGAACGCTATATGCCCGAAATGCATGTGGCGAATAGTCTTTTTGTTTCTGATTTAGTTTGACTAGTTGATGAGACAGCACCAAGGTCGGTAGGTATGACAGACTCGACCAATTCAGACAATGTGAAGGACACGGAGGTGTCTTCGGCTGCCTCCCAAGAACAGAGCTCGCCGGCGGCGGTGGAGGACTACCGCACTGTCGACGAGCGCCTCGAGGCATCCTCAGCCACGAGCCAGCTCCAGGATATGCTCACCAACAAGGCGTTCGATCCTGCGGCTGCAGCTACCCCAGTAGAAGAACAAGAAGAAACCGACGAGTTTGGGCCCGGCGGCATCGATTCACCGATTGACTGGACCATTGTGGGGTTCGCCGGTCTGCTCATCGCTGCCATCGTGGCATGGGGCTTGGCAGCGCCGGAGAGCTTTGCTTCCTTCTCTGGTAACGCGCTGAGCTTTGTTGTGAATAACTTTGGATGGGCCTATGTGCTCTTCGGGACCATCTTCGTTATTTTTGTTATTTGCATTGCTGCTTCTAAGTTCGGCACCATTCGCTTGGGCAAGATCAACGAAGAGCCGGAATTCTCCACGGTCTCTTGGATTGCGATGATGTTCGCGGCCGGCATGGGCATCGGCTTGATGTTCTACGGCGCATCCGAGCCACTTAATTACTTTAAGAACGGTGTCCCAGGCCATAGCGAGCACGAGGTAGGAACTTCGATGGCCACGGCCATGTTCCACTGGACCCTGCACCCGTGGGCTGTATATGCCATCGTGGGTCTCGCCATTGCCTATTCCACCTTCCGTATCGGCCGTAAGCAGCTGTTAAGTCAAGCCTTCGTGCCACTGATCGGTCAGCGCGCGGCCGATGGCTTCGTTGGCAAGATCATTGATATCTTGGCCATCTTTGCCACAGTCTTCGGTACCGCATGTTCACTGGGACTGGGCGCTATGCAGATTCAGGCCGGGTTGGAAGCCTCCGGAATCATTGAGAACCCGACTCAGAAGGTCGTCATCGGCATCGTTCTCGTTTTGACCTTGGCCTTCCTTCTATCTGCCATGTCCGGCGTGGGTAAGGGCATTCAGTACCTGTCCAACACCAACATGGTTCTGGCGGCTCTGCTGGCCATTTTCGTGTTCATTTTTGGCCCCACGGTGTCGATCCTGAACCAGATTCCGGGTTCCATTGGTAACTATCTGGCGAACTTCACTGAGATGATCGCTCGTACCGCCGAGTCTGACAACGGAACTGCTGGTGAGTGGCTGTCGACGTGGACCATCTTCTACTGGGCTTGGTGGGTTTCCTGGTCGCCGTTCGTGGGTATGTTCCTCGCCCGCATTTCCCGTGGTCGTTCCGTCCGCGAGTTCTGCGTTGGCGTGCTTCTCGTCCCGGCTGGTGTCTCCACTGTGTGGTTTGCCATCTTCGGTGGTACCGCTATTCACATGGAGCAGAAGGGCAACTCTATCTCCGGTGAATCTGCCGAGCAGGAGCTGTTCAACCTTTTGCAGAACCTGCCTGGTGGTTTCATTGCAGGCATCGTTGCCGCTCTGCTGCTGGCTACGTTCTTTATTACGTCGGCCGACTCGGCGTCGACAGTCATGGGCTCGATGTCCCAGTCCGGTGCAACCACCGCTAAGCCGTGGCTATCCGCAGCGTGGGGTGTGCTCACTGCAGCCGTCGGCCTGACCCTGCTGCTGTCGAGCGAGGATTCCCTATCGAACCTGCAGAACGTCACCATCGTGGCAGCACTGCCATTCCTCTTTATCCTCGTTGGACTCATGTTCGCTATTTTCAAGGACTTGAGTAACGACGTGATTTACCGCGAGTACCGCGAGTCCCAGGCCTTCCAGCGCAAGCTGGCGCGTGAGCGTCGCCTGCACCGCGAGTTCCAGCGCGAACAGGCCTTCAAGGCCCGCCGCCGCCAGCACAGCAACAAGAGCTAGTTCTGGCGCGAGCATTTCTCTGATACACCCCCTCACTGCATTGCCGGTGAGGGGGTGTTCGATAGAGTAGAGGCCATGACTGAGACAGTTGTCGTTAATGTTGCTTGGCCCTATGCCAACGGACCCCGCCACATCGGACACGTGGCGGGTTTCGGCGTTCCTTCCGACGTGTTCGCCCGCTTCCAGCGAATGCGTGGCAACGACGTCCTCATGGTTTCCGGTACCGACGAGCACGGCACCCCGCTGCTCGTGCAAGCGGATAAGGAAGGCGTGACGGTTCGTGAACTGGCGGATCGCTACAACCGTCAGATTGTCACTGATCTGGCTGGGCTCGGCCTGTCTTATGATCTCTTTACCCGCACCACCACCCGCAACCACTACGCCGTGGTGCAGGAGCTGTTCAAGGGGCTGTACGAGAACGGCTACATGCTTAAGGAGACCACCCAAGGCGCTATTTCGCCGTCCACGGGCCGTACCTTGCCCGACCGTTATATCGAGGGCACCTGCCCGCTGTGTGGCGCCGAAGGCGCGCGCGGTGACCAGTGCGATAACTGCGGCAACCAGCTCGATCCGGTAGATCTCATCAACCCGGTGTCCAAGATCAACGGTGAAACCCCAGAGTTCATCGATACCGAGCATTTCCTGCTGGACCTGCCTGCGGTCAAGGACGTCCTCGAAGAGTGGCTGAAGACCCGTGAGGATTGGCGCCCGAACGTCCTCAAGTTCTCCCTTAACCTGCTGGAGGATATGCGCCCGCGCACCATGACCCGCGATATCGACTGGGGTATTCCCATCCCGGTGGAAGGCTGGGAGGACAACGGCGCGAAGAAGCTCTATGTGTGGTTCGACGCGGTGATTGGTTACCTGTCTTCTTCCATCGAGTGGGCCCACCGTACCGGTAACCCGGAGGCCTGGAAGGACTACTGGCAGAACCCGCAGGCGCGTCACTACTACTTCCAGGGCAAGGACAACATCACCTTCCACTCCCAAATCTGGCCAGCGGAACTCTTGGGTTACGCGGGCAAAGGCTCCAAGGGCGGTGAGCTGCACACCTATGGTGAGCTCAACCTGCCGACGGAGATTGTGTCTTCGGAATACCTGACCATGTCTGGTTCTAAGTTCTCCTCCTCCAAGGGCGTCGTTATCTACGTCAAGGACTTCCTGGAGGAGTTCGGCCCGGATGCGCTGCGCTACTTCATTGCCGTGGCTGGCCCGGAAAACAACGACACCGACTTCACCTGGGATGAGTTCGTGCGCCGCATCAACAACGAGCTTGCGAACGGCTGGGGCAACCTGGTCAACCGCACGGTGTCGATGGCCCACAAGAACTTCGGCGAGGTCCCGGCTCCTGCGGCGCTGGAGCCGGCAGACAAGGACATACTGGCGCTGGCGGAGGAGACCTTCACCACCGCCGCGGAATTCCTCGAGCAGTCCAAGTTCAAGCAGGCCATGACCGCCATCATGCACGTCGTCGGCGAGGCCAATGCCTACGTTGCTGCGATGGAGCCGTGGAAGCTGGCCAAGGATGAGACTCAGCGGGAGCGTCTGGCCACCGTGTTGTGGACCGCACTGCAGGTGGTCTCCGACTGCAACGTGATGCTGACTCCGTTCCTACCCTTCACCGCACAGAAAGTGCACGAGACCCTGGGGCGTGAGGGCGTCTGGGCCGCACAGCCGCGCATTGAGGACGTGGTCGATGATATGCCGGTCGAGCTCGTTGGCGTAGACCTCCCGCCGGAGAACCATCCCTACCCGATCATCACCGGTGACTACTCGGCGCAGCAGGCTGCGTGGAAGCGTGTCGACATTACTCCGGGTACTGCGCTGCAGAAGCCGAAGCCGTTGGTGGCTAAGCTCGATCCGGAGCTCGGTGAGACCGGCCCAGAGTGGGCCCCGGTTCAGAAGTAAAGGCGTGGGCTCGGCGTTTCGGCGCTCCCTGGCGCCCGTCCTACTCTTTGTCGTTGTCTGTCTGACCGCGCTAAACCTGCGTTCGGGCATTGCCTCCGTGGCACCGGTGCTGGGGCAGATCCAGGACTTCTTCGGGATTAGCTCCGGCCAGGCGGGTTTGCTTACCGCACTTCCGGGGCTGTGCTTCGCGGCCATGGGTTTGGCAGCGGTTCCCCTCGCGCGCCGCGTGGGGCTAAGCCGTACCTTGGCCGGCGGCACGCTGGCCTTGGTCGTGGGGCTTGGCCTGCGTCCATGGGTAAGTAGCTTTTCGCTTTTCGTAGCGCTTACCCTATGCGTTGTTGCCGGCATCGCGCTGGCAAATGTGCTGCTTCCCGCATGGATCAAGCAGCATGGGTCGGGCCGCACGCTGGTGGCGCTGATGACCACCTACACGACGATGTTGGGCGTTTCCAGCGCCTTCGGCCCGCTGTCCGCGGTGACACAAAAATCGTGGCAAGGTGCGTTGTGGATCTGGTGTCTTCCCGCCATTGCCCAGTTAGTGGCTTGGATAGTGGTCCTTCCGCAAGCTGGAAGGGACGTCGCCTACGGAACGGTTGATGGCGCGGGCGCGCAACGTCCCATGTTCACCTCGCCCACAGCGGTGGCCATGCTCTTTTTCTTTGGATTGCAGTCCACCATGGCCTATGTCCAGATGGGCTGGCTACCGCGCATGCTGGTGGAAAAAGGCGTGGGTGAGAACACCGCCAGCGTGGCACTTGCCGTCATCGGTGTCTTCAACATTGCCGGCGGCGTTGTCATGCCGTGGCTCATTTCTCGCTTGGACCGCCTCACACCCGTACCTATTGTGCTGGCGCTATGCACATGCGCTGGGTGGGGTGGGGTTCTCGTGGCTGCGGACGCCGCCCCGCTGGCCTGGGCCAGCCTCATGGGGATCGGCGGCATGTGTTTCCCGCTGGCGCTGGCGCTGCTCACCGCCCGCACGCGGAGCGCGCTGACGACCGCGCGGTTGTCCGGCTTCGTTCAGCCGGGCGGCTACATCCTAGCGGGCCTGGTACCGCTGTCCGTGGGAGTGGTGCGCGGGGCCACCGGCGATTGGACCGCTGTGCTTATTGGACTCATGGTGCTCAGCTTGTGCATGCTAGTCGCGGGCCTGCGTGCGACGACGCGTGTCTACATCGACGACGAGCTCGCTGCCTAGCCGGTTCTCGACAGTTGGGGTAGCTTTTGGGTTACAACGTTAGATAGAGTTAACGTCTCGCGTTATTGACGTGTTGCGTTATAAGGGGGTATGGTGCGTTTATGATTCAGTCGTTCGCGGATAGGGCCACTGAGCGTCTATGGAATCGAGAGAGGGTGCTCTCGATTGATTCACGTATTCACTCGGTAGCTCTTCGCAAGCTGAGGCAATTGGGCTACGTTCAGAGGCTCGATGAGCTTCGGATTCCTCCAGGAAATAGGCTCGAAGCTTTGAAGGGCGATCGGCGGGGTCAATATAGTATTCGTATCAATGACCAATGGCGGATCTGCTTCCGGTGGACCGCTTTAGGGCCAGAGGAGGTTGAGATCGTTGACTACCACTAACAAGCTCCCCCCGGTGCACCCAGGTGAAATCCTTATGGAGGACTTTCTCAAGGGCATGGGGATTACCCAACACAAACTCGCTGTTTCGATAGGGGTCCCGCCTCGACGTATTAACGAAATCGTCCACGGAAAGCGGGCTATTACCGCCGATACGGCTCTTCGCCTTGCCAAGTACTTTGGAATGTCCCCACAATTTTGGCTCGGGCTGCAGACTCACTACGACTTGGATGTCGCAGAAGACAAAATTCTTGCTGAGTTGGACGATATTGTGCCGCTTCAGGCAGCGTCGGCTTAACACGTTTGCCGTCTGTGACCGCGTAGCGCAGGATAAGTTGTTTAAGCCGAAGTCGCCGTTGTTGCCAAAGTTTCCCGCTTTGCCTCAAGATCTGGCCAGATCTTTGGCAACAATGGCAGTGCCGTCACTGAGGCGGGGCGTAAGACAGTGCCGTCGCTGGGGTGGGGCGTCAATCCTTTAGGGGCGGTCGAAGTCGTGCTGTAGGTGCACCAGACCGAGGCGGACACCATCCTTGGTGTGGATATTGGGCATGCGGCCGGTCTCCACGAAGCCAAACTTCTTATGCAGAGCAATGGAGGACTCGTTGGTGTCCACGATGTAGGTAATCATCGTCTCCACGTAGTCATTTTCCTTCGCGTGATCCATGAGCGTGTCCATGAGCTCGCTGCCCACGCCCTTGCCGCGCGCAGACTCCGCAATATAGATAGAGTCCTCCGCCGTGCCGTAGTAGATAGCCGGGGTGACAAACTGGAAGTAGGCGGCCCAGCCAACGATTTCGTCGTCGTCCACGGCCACATAGACGGGAAAACCTTCCTCCTCCATCTGCGCGAGCCACTTTTCGCGGTCCTCTACGGACTCCTGCCAGGTGACGAGGTTAGTGGCCGGCTTCGCAGCGGAGGCGGCATTGTAGATGGCGGAGATTGCGGGGGCGTCGGCAAGCTCTGCGGGACGAACGTGCATGATGTTCCTTAAACCATGAGTTGCAAGTGGGTGAGGTCTATCCAGCGCCCAGCTTTGCGGCTGACTTCTTTTAACGTTCCTACAGTGGCAAAGCCGAACTTCTCATGCAACTTGATAGCTCAGCGTTAGGGGCTGGCCTAAGTCGGTGACTACACTCGCAGCCATGTCTAAGAAGAAGCCACGCCCCACGCCCGTGCCCGCCGAAGGTATGAGCCAGCTTATCGACGCCCATACGCACCTCGCCTCCTGCCGCGACGCCGACGCTGACCTTGTTGCCCGCGCTCATGCTGCTGGAGTTGAGCGCATCGTCACCGTGGGTGATGGTTTGGCCGAGGCGGAGAAGGCTTTGGCCGCAGCACACGAGTTCGACAACGTGTATGCGGCCTGCGCGATTCACCCGACGAAGGCTCAAGAACTCGATGAGGCCGCCCGCGCGCGCCTGATCGAGATGGCAGCGGACCCACGCTGCGTGGCCATTGGGGAAACGGGGTTGGATACCTACTGGATTCACCACGAGCCGGAGCGCACCGCACCCCTTGAGGTCCAAGAGGAAGCGCTGCGCTGGCACGCCGAGTTGGCGGCGAAGGTGGGCAAGACACTGATGATCCACAATCGTGAGGCTGATGAAGATCTTATGCGCGTACTGGGGGAGTGCGCCCAGGCGCCGAAGGTGATGCTGCACTGTTTCTCTTCACCGTTGGAGGTAGCCAAAGAAGCCCTTGAGCGCGGTTATGTTCTTTCCTTCGCTGGCAATGTGACTTTCAAGCGCAACGAAGAAATGCGCCAGGCCGCAGCGCTTGCCCCAGCCGGCCAACTGCTCATTGAGACGGATGCGCCGTATATGACACCGGAGCCTTTCCGCGGTGCGCGCAACGAACCATCCTTGATCGGGCACACCTATCGCTGCGTGGCCGAAGCGCGCGGTCAAAAGGTGGAGGATTTGGCTGCCGAGGTGACTGATACCTTCGCGCAGGTCTTCGGAGTGTGACGATTCTCACCCAACGCAAAAGTGCTGCTCATAGGTGGCGTGCGTGCTTGTTGTGGCAAGTGTGTTGCTAGTGGTCCTGGCGTGTAAATACGTCTCGATCGTTGAGTTCTGTTACCGTATCGTTATTCAAAGTTAGTCCGGCCTTGATGTTGCCGGCCGGCGCGCCCAGAGTGCGCCATGACAGGTGCCAAAGGTAGGAAGCTGCCTTTCGTGCACACAGCATCGCAGAGACGAGTAAAGGTTTATGTCCCCGAAGAAGCAGATCAAGCGAATCAATAACTCCCGCTCCTTGCCGCTGCGCATGGCCACCGGCGGTGTGCTCGGCACCCTTGCCGTGGGTGGTGTTGTTGCCGTTGGTGCCCAGAAGGACATCACGCTCGACGTCAATGGTGAGACCACCGAGCTGGCTACCTTCGCTGGCGATGTCAACGCCGCTCTCGAAGCTGCGGGCGTCAACGTCGGGGGAGAAGACGTTGTTTATCCCGCACTGTCAGAGCAGGTTTCCGACGGTGATTCGATCACCGTTCGTACCGCTAAGCCGGTTGCGGTGACCATCGATGGTGTTGAAAAGCAGCTTTCCTCCACTGAACTCACGGTCTCTGACCTATTGGGCGGCCTCGATGGTATCGCCCCGGGAGCTGCCATCACTTCCGGCTCCAAGACCGTGAAGGAGGATGAAACGGTGACTGAGGGCATGAACCTTGAGGTTACGTCCCCGAAGATCATCAAGATTTCTGACGGCGGTTCCGTCTCCTACGCCAGCGTTGCCGCTAAAACCGTGGAAGACGTGCTGGAAGCCCGTGGAATTTCCGTGGGCAAGGATGACCGAGTATCCCCAGCGTTGGATACCCCGGTTAAGGCCGGCACGGCCATCACTGTGGACCGCGTCGAGATTTCCGAGGAAGAAAAGACCGAAGACTTCGATGCCCCCGCCGACTTTGTCGACGATCCTGAGTTGGAAGAGGGAACCGAGGAAGTCCGCGAGGAAGGCACCCCTGGTTCCCGTACCGTGACCCGCAAGATTGTGAAGGTCAACGGTAAGGAAGAGTCCAACGAGATCATCAAGGAAGACGTCCGCAATGAGGCCGTCGCCGCCGTGATCGCGCGCGGCACCAAGCCCAAGTCCACCGCCCCGGCCGTTGCCGAGGGCTCCGTGTGGGATGCCCTGGCGCAGTGTGAAGCTACCGGCAACTGGTCCATCAACACCGGCAACGGTTTCTCCGGTGGTCTGCAGTTCACCCCGTCGACCTGGGCTGCTTTTGGCGGAACCGAGTACGCCCCGCAGGCATGGCAGGCCTCCCGCGAGCAGCAGATTGCTGTGGCCCAGAAGGTTCAGGCTGCACAGGGCTGGGGTGCATGGCCCGCCTGCACCTCGAAGCTTGGTCTGCGCTAAAGCTTCCGAGCCGCGCGTATTAGTCTGGATGACATGACACAACCCCACCTGCTAGGCCCGGTGGAAATCCGCGAGCTCGCCGCTGAGCTCGATGTGACGCCGACGAAGAAGCTGGGCCAGAACTTTCTCCATGACCCCAACACCATCCGGCGCATTGTTGCCGCTGCGGACCTGAGTCCGGAGGATCGCGTGGTGGAAGTCGGCCCTGGTCTGGGTTCGCTGACCTTGGGGCTGTTGGGGGAGGTGGAGCACGTCACGGCAGTTGAGATTGACCCGCGTCTGGCAGGCAAGCTTCCGGACACTGTGGCCGCGCGGGCGGCCGACTTTGCGGAGCGCCTCACCGTGGTGGAGAAGGATGCACTCACCGTTGAGGCGGGGGAGCTGGGGGAGCCGACCGCCTTGGTGGCCAACCTGCCCTATAACGTGGCGGTGCCGGTGCTGCTCCACCTGTTGGAGGTCTACCCATCGATTCGCCGTGTTCTGGTCATGGTGCAGCTGGAGGTAGCTGAACGCCTCGCCGCCGTGCCGGGCAGCAAGGTCTATGGCATACCGAGTGTGAAAGCATCTTTTTATGGCCCCGTCCGCCAAGCCGGCACGATTGGCAAGAACGTGTTTTGGCCGGCACCCAAGATCGAGTCAGGACTGGTGCGTATCGACTGCACCCGCCCTTTCGACGAGGAGCTGCGACCACGGCTCTTTGCGCTGATCGACGCCGCCTTTGCCCAACGCCGCAAAACGCTTCGCGCCGCCTTAGCGGGCTTTTATGGTTCCGCCGCGGCAGCAGAGGAGGCGTTACGCGCGGCGGAAATCGATCCGCGCCTGCGCGGTGAGAAGCTGGGCGTGGAGGACTTCGTTCGATTGGCGGAAGTCTCATGAGCAAGACGGTAAACGAGTCCCCGCAGCTTTGGCAGGCGCGCGCCCACGCCAAGGTCAACCTACACTTGGGCGTCGGTGAGGCCCGCGCGGATGGTTTCCACGAGCTAGCTACCGTCTTCCAGTCTCTCGACGTGCACGATCGCGTGAGCTACCGCTGGAGCGAGGGAAGCACCGTGGAAGTCACCGGCAACCATGCGAAGGGCGTTCCGGCAACGACCGAGAATCTGGCTTGGCGCGCGGTGGAATTGGTGGCACAGAACCTCATGCTGCCGGCTGCTGGAACGCTCACGATGGAAAAGAGTATCCCGGCCGCCGGCGGCATGGCTGGCGGTTCTGCCGATGCCGCCGCAGCCCTGCTTCTGGCTAATCAGGCGTTGGGTACCGAGTTTGGCCGCGAGCCGCTCAGTATGGAGAAGCTCTACGAGCTTGCCGCGGAGCTGGGTTCCGACGTTCCCTTTACCCTCATGGGTGGCACGGCCTTGGGGCGCGGGCGCGGCGAGCTCTTGACGCCGATGCTCTCGCGTGGGCGCTATATCTGGGCAATCATCACCAATGCGGAGGGCTTGTCAACGCCCTCTGTCTTCCGCAAGCTGGACGAATTGCGCGCTGCCGGCCGGGGAAGCACACCGCACCTCGACACTGAAGCCGTGGGGCAAGCCCTCGTGGGCGGCAACCCTCGCGAGCTCGCCGCGGTGATGCACAACGACCTCCAACCGGCAGCCCTTTCGCTACGCCCAGACCTGCGCAAGATTCTTGATACTGGTGAGGCCGCCGGCGCCCTCAAGGGGATTGTCTCCGGCTCTGGGCCAACCTGTGCCTTCCTCTGTGAAGATGAGGAGACCGCGCAGGAAGTAGTGGCCCAGGTCTGCGCCGATAACCGCGGCACCAATGGCCTAGTAACCACGGGACCGGCGTCAGGCGCCACCCTGTTGTAGGGGCAGCGGCTGCGTTCTTCGTTCAGCCACGCTGAGACACTAAGATGAACTCTCGATATGGCGAACCTCATTAACCTTGAAAATGTAACCAAGTCCTTTGGTCTCAAGACCCTGCTGGACGGGGTCTCCCTCGGCGTGCAAACCGGTGATCGTATCGGCATCGTCGGCGTCAACGGCGGCGGCAAAACCACGCTGCTGGAAGTTCTCACCGGCATCGAATCCCCGGACTCGGGCCGTGTGTCCCACAATTCGGATTTGCGCATGGCGGTGGTAACCCAGCGCTTTGAGCTGGAGGAGTCGCTCACCATCGCCCAGGTCATCATCGAGCCGCTTGGGTTGGAGACATTCGAATGGGCGTCTAATGCCAAGGTGCGTGATGTCCTCGGTGGCCTTGGCATCGTTGACCTAGGGCTAGACACCCCTGTGGGCTCGCTCTCTGGTGGTGAGCGCCGCCGCGTCAACCTGGCCGCCGCACTTGTTCAAGACCTCGATATTGTGGTGCTCGATGAGCCGACCAACCACCTTGACGTCGAAGGCGTGCAATGGTTGGCCAGCCACTTGCTTTCGCGCAAGCTGGCGGTCGTCGTCGTCACGCACGATCGCTGGTTCCTCGACACCGTCGCCACCACGACCTGGGAGGTGCACGATGGTGTCGTCGATGCTTACGAGGGTGGCTATAACGACTGGACCTTTGCCCGCGCCGAGCGTGCCCGCCAAGCTGATGCTATCGAGCAGCGCCGGCAGAACTTGGCGCGCAAAGAGCTGGCGTGGCTGCGCCGCGGGGCACCGGCCCGTACCTCGAAGCCGCGCTACCGCATTGAGGCGGCTGAGGCACTCATCGCGGATGTTCCTGCGCCGCGTGACAAGGTTGAGCTCATGGCCTTCTCTAAGCAGCGCCAGGGGCGCGTCGTCATTGAGCTTGAGGATGCCAAGGTCACAACCCCGGATGGCCGCACGCTGGTGGATCACCTCACCTGGCGGCTGGCGCCGGGCGAGCGCATCGGCCTCGTCGGTGTTAACGGTTCGGGCAAGACCACGCTGCTGCGCGCCCTTGCGGGTGAAGTAGGGCTCGCCGCCGGCAAGCGCATCGAGGGCAAGACCGTGCGGCTGGGCTGGCTTCGCCAAGAACTCGATGACTTGGATCCGCAGCGCCGGCTTCTCGACGCCGTCGAGGACGTCGCCACCTACGTCCACCTGGGAAAGAAGGAGCTCTCCGCCTCTCAGCTGGCTGAGCGTCTGGGCTTTTCCGCCAAGCGCCAGCGCACGCCGGTCGGCGATCTTTCCGGTGGTGAGCGCCGCCGCCTGCAGCTGACCCGCGTGCTCATGGCAGAGCCGAATGTGCTGCTTCTCGACGAGCCCACGAACGATCTCGACATCGATACTCTTCAGGAGCTGGAGTCTCTTCTAGATTCGTGGCCCGGCACCCTGGTGGTGATTTCCCACGATCGTTACCTCATCGAGCGCATCGCCGATAACACGTATGCGCTGTTTGGGGATGGCAAGCTCACTAACCTGCCGGGAGGCATTGAGGAATACTTGCGTCGCCGCCAAGAAATGGAAGCTGCCACCGCCCGCGGCGTTCTCGACTTGGGGGAGAGCTCCAAGAACACCGACGAACAAAGCGCGGAAGCCGCCCCGACCAAGCGTTTGAGCTCTCAGGAAGAGCGCGAGCTGACCAAGAAAATGAATGCGCTGGAACGCAAGATGAGCAAGCTCGACGACAAGACCGCGAAGCTGAATGAAAAGATGGCACAAGCCGCGGAGAAGATGTCCTCTGGTGAGGGGGACAGTGGTGAGCTAGCGAAGCTCGACACCGAGCTCAAAGCCGTTGCCGCCGAGCGCGAAGAACTCGAGATGGAGTGGCTGGAGCTGGGGGAGAAGCTCGAAGGCTAGTGCTTGACGGTTTGGCCTAGCCCTACCCAAAGAACCCGGCGATAGCCAGCATGGCCGGCAGGGAGAGGAAGGTGGTGAGGAAGACCGTATCGCGCGCCACCGTTTCTCCCGATTGGTAGGTCGCGGCATAGTTGTAGACGTTCTGCGCGGTCGGAAGCGCGGCCAAGATGAGCGCTGCGTAAAGCTCGTTGCCGCTCAGCCCCAAGGCTAGGCCTGCCGCTAAGGCGATGGCTGGCATGGCAATGAGCTTAAGAACCGTGGCGGTAATCGTCGGCAGGCGGTCGTTGGTCAGCAACCCTTTACCTGTAAGGGAGGCTCCGAAACTCATGAGGATCATCGGAATGGAAGCACCACCGAGGATCTCGAGGGGCGCCATGATGACATCGGGGACCTGCCAGCCAGCCGCAGAAACGATGAAGCCAGCGATGGCCGCGATGACGACAGGTGCCGTAAGTCCGGAAACCACGGAGCTGGCGATCGAACGCAGGCTTGTCCCCTGAGCGTTGAGGCCGGCGATGATGAAGGGGGAGAGTACCGCCATCTGGAGTACGAGTGCTGGCACCACAAAGGTGGCATCACCGATGACATAGGTCGCGATGGGCAGTCCAATGTTGACGGAGTTGTAATAGCTTGCCGCTGCCGCACCGGCCATCGTTTCTGCTCCGCTTCGCCGGAAGAACAGTGCGCTGAGCAACCCATACAGTGCCATCGTGGTGACTGAAGCAATCGCAATGACAGCGACAACGGGAGAGGTGAAGGCAGAGGTATCTGAGGTGGCCACGCTGGAAAATATCAGCGCCGGGGTGGCTGCCCAGAACGCTGTGCGGTTGAACTGCAGGCGCGCCTCGCCCTCGCCAATAACGCCTCGGTGAGCCAAGAAGAAGCCCACCCCGATAACCACAAAAATGATGGCGAAGCCGGTTAAGACGTCCAGCAACAGTGATCAACCTTTCGAATAATTGTGAAAGCTAGCCTTCGGTCATTCTTTCACGTCGTGGCGCTGACGCCGGCAGGGGATAACAAAGTGGTATCGAAAATCCCCTAGAGCCGAGCAGACCTTCACTGCGCTCGCAGTTGTATGGCACGATAGAAGGCATGAATTCCTTCCGTCGTGTTTCCCGCCTGTCCGCTACTGCCGCCGTGGCAGCATCCCTTAGCGCCGCTTTGTCGGTCTCCGCGGCCCAGGCCGCCCCGGCCAACTTTTCCTCCGCACAGCCGCAGGAACTGAACCAGTTGTCCTCACAGGCTGCTGAGCAGATCAATTCTTTTGAAATCGAGCTGCCAGCGCAGGCTTATGACCTGGCCAAGCAGTACAACGTCCAGCTGCCAGGCTTCATCAAGAAGCCGACCCCGGCCGTGGCAAATGAGCTCGTTGGTGCAACCCACGCCCACCTGCTGAAGCAGGGCCACCACGAGGATGCCAACGCCAAGAACATTGCCCAGGAGTGGGCAAACCAGGCCGCGGCTGGCAAGGTCACCTTCCAAGACAATGTTGGCGATGGCCTGACTCACCTGGAAGAGGGCAGCGGCAACATCTACAAGCTCACTGAGTCGGAAGCGAAGGACCGCGTGAACTGGCTCAACCGCGACGTGCCCGTGACCAAGACCGATGGCACCGGTTTCGGCGTATCCCAGGCCTTTGATGGCACCCACGTCTACGTAGCGGAGTACTTCTTCAACTAAGCCGCCGCGCGGTTTATGAAAGCCGCCCTAGCAGAAGGCCCTGCCGCCTCAGGCAGGGCCTTCTGCACGTTTTCGTGGAGAGCGTTACAGTGGGGCACATGATTTTGATCAACGTACAGTTCCACGTTAAGCCCGAGTACGCGGATACCTTCCTGGACGAGATTGACTGGTACACCAAAGCATGCCAGGCAGAGCCCGGCTGCATCGACTTCAAGTGGTTCCGCGATCCGGAAGACAAGCAGCGCTTCCTGCTGCTTGAGTCCTACAAGGATGGCACTGACGTCGACCACGTCAACACCGAGCACTTCAAGCGCTCCTGCGAGGAGTTCCCGAAGTACCTGGTGGAGACCCCGGACATCATCAATACTTCCATTCCAGGTAAGACGGAGTGGGATAAGATGGCTGAATTCTCGGTCTAAACCGCATGCTTAAACAAAAGCCGCCCAGCTGTGAAGCTGGGCGGCTTTTCGTGATTCTTAGGTCTTTGTCGCTTAGCTGGAGCACACTGTAGTGAGGTTCTTCTCCCCGTCTGCGTACTGTTCGAGGGCGGCGTACAGAGCATCCGCGTACAGGTGCGCGCCTTCGGGTAGCGGGTGTACACCGTCGTCGTAAAGCATGGCAGGATTCTCCTGCGCTACTCCGCACCAGTCTGCGATATAGACGTTGTCGTGCGTCGTTGCGGCCTCGATGATTTCGGCGCGCGCCGGCCCCATCCAATCGCGCTCACCGTAAGGCAACACGAGGACCAGTGTGCGCTCGGAGCCAACGATGTCGATGAGCTCGTCCATTTGGCCCTCAAACGTAGCTCCGTTGGTGCCCAAGCCCATAAATACGGTGGAGCGCAACTGCCCGGAATCCTTCAGCCCCTGAACCACGGGCAGGGCTGCCGAATAGTGGCGGGAGATAGCAGCGTCGATACTGATACCCGGGAAACGCTCACTAAGTGCTTCGGAAGCAGCAAGCATGACAGAATCACCGATCGCACTGATTTCGTTGCCAGTGGGTATCGCGCGCTTCTCCTTCGGCTTTGCAGTTTCCGAGGGCTGTGCCGGAGCGGAGCTAGCAGCCTGCTCGTTGGACTGCGCCATGCGCTCGAGCTCGCGCTCTAGTTCGCTCTTATCCTCCGAGGTCACCAGGGCATAGCCCACACCGAGCAGAGATAGCACGACGATGACGGGGACTGCAGGCCACAGGGCCTTGCCAAAGCCATCCTTAATCTCCTCCATGCTGGGGCGTGCCGACCAATAGGCATGCCACGTGGGGCGGAATCCGGCGCGGCGGAAGGGGTTTTCTACAAACTGGTAGGTCACCTCTGCCAGCAAGCAGCTCAGCGGAAGGCAAAGGAGACCCAGGAGCCACGAAGGGGCATCGGACAGCGCGTGGACAATCATGACTACCGGCCAGTGCCAGAGGTACAAAGAGAAGGAACGCTGTCCCAGCCAGCGCATCACGCGGGTGCGGAAGATCCAGGTGAGGGGGCCGGTTTCCCGCACCACTCCCCAAATCATCGCCGCGCCGAGCACACTGGTGAGGACCAAACCACCGCGGTAGGTGAATTCGCGGTCCGCGCCCATCCATACCAGTTGGGCAAGGTAAGCAACTAGTGCGAGAGTTCCAACGGCACCGGCAAGAGTGCCCTTGTTTGCTGCCGGCCAAGAGTCGGCGTCGACGTCCTTGTCGGTGGAGGTCAAAAGCAGGGACAACATTGCGCCAATGAGGAGACCGAAGGCATGGGTATCGGTTCCGTAGTACACACGGGTGGGATCCTCGCCCGGGGTGAAGATGAGCGCCATCGCGACGGCCGAAGCAATCGTGAGGATCAGCGATACCGCGATGGGCAGACGCTTGGGCTTGCGGCGGGAAATGGCAAAGATGCCAAACATCAGCAGGGGCCAAATCAGATAGAACTGTTCCTCGACGGCCAAGGACCAATAGTGCGCGAAGACCTGCACTTCATTTGGCGCAAAGTAGGTTTGGCTGGTGGCGATTTGGGTCCAGTTGTTGACAAAGAAAAAGGTGCCCAAGAATTGCTGGCGGATGCCTACTGCTAGGTCGCCGCCGATGAGGGCCACAATCGCAGTACATATCGAGAGGACCACGAGGGCGGCGGGGAGAATGCGCCGGAAACGGCGGATCCAAAAATCCTTGAGGCTGATGCGCCCAGTCGCGTTGAATTCACGGACCAGCAGCGAGGTAATGAGGAAGCCGGAAAGGACAAAGAACATGTCCACGCCGAGGTAACCGCCGGGGAGGATATCCCCGAAGAAGTGATAGATCACTACGGCGATCACCGCGAGACCACGCAGACCATCCAAGCCCGGTACTTGACGCAGCCGGGCGCGTCGACGGCGTGGTTTGGTTGCAGGTGAAGTTGTAGACGGGGCGGCTGTGCTGCGGGCGGATGCACTGGCAGCGGCAGGAGCCGTGGCGGGGGCCGTAGCCGCAGTGGCGGACGTCGCGCTTGCCGTTGCGGCGCCTACCGCTGCCGCGGTTGCAGTTGCCGGAGCCGCCGCAGCAGCAGTGGATTCTTTCGCTACTGGCCGCTTTGCTGAACGGCGCTTTTCTTGTTTTGTGCTCAGTACCCCGACGGACTGTGAGCGACGAGCCAGAGCCCGCGAAATCTCATTCTCGGGCCCGGCGGTTTCTTTTTTCTTTTTTCCCTTTCCCGGTTCTTTGGTCTGTTCAGGTGCCTCGGCCTTGATGGCCTCAGTGCGCTGGGCTTTTTGGCGCTCTTCGCCCTGTGCAGGATTCTTAGTAGGCTTGGGAGTCTTTTCTTTGTGTGCAGCCGGTGCCGGAGTCGAGGCAGGCTTCTGTGTTGTGGCAGCTGTAGGGGACTTTGCCGCAGCGGGCTGGGAACCTGGTGTGGCGGCCGGAGTCTTGCTGGCACGGCTGGTCTCCGAGACCTTGTTTCCCGGAACAGAAGTCTTGTTCTGCTGCTCAGAACCTGTTTTCTGCGGGGCAGGGCTCTGCGTGATCGGGCGGCGAGGGACGGTGCGTCGTGGGCCGCGGCGGCCAGTCGAGACTACGTCAGCCTCCTCGCGGGCTTTGACGAGTTTGGCCTTCTTCACCGCCGCAGCTTTGGGAAGGGCGCTCGGCGACAAGTCCAGGGTGAAGTCTTCCGCTGGCCGTGGGCGCACGCGGCCAGGCCGCGCGGCTGGGCGCTGAGTGCTGGGCCGCTGAGCTCTGGGCGTAGCGCTTTTATCCGAGGTGGTGGGCTTGGCGGGTGAGGTCGACTTTCCAGGCTTCGTGGTGTCAGTAGGTGCGGTGGAAGGAGAAGCCGATGAGGGCTTGACAGCCGTAGTGGACTTAGTAGACGCGGCTGAGACTTTAGATGCAGTAGTCGACGTTGAAGAAGGCTTCTGTGAAGCGGAAGGGGAGTCCGGAGTGGAACTCGATGTGGATGATTCGCCTTTTGCCAAGCGTGACACCATCGACCGCAAAAACTTCTTCACTTCACACTCCGCAGGTAGACACCGTGGTTCGGATACTGAGGCTTAGTAACCCGAGTAATCCTACTCTGTGCGCGTGGCTAGTCGGTCAAGGAGTCAGGGGAGCGTGTTAGGTGCGCAAAAGCTGGCGAAGCACGGTGCTGACGCCGTTGTCAGTATTGGGAGGGGCAATGATGTCCGCTAGGTCTTTCAGCTGCGGATGTGCGTTCTCCATCGCGACGGCTGTCCCGGCAGCGCGCAGCATTTCGAGATCATTGAGGTAGTCACCGAAGGCCACGGTGGCGGTGATGGGTACGTTGGCGAGTTCAGCGAGCTTGACTAAGGCTGCACCTTTATCCACGCCGCGAGCCATGACATCGAGCCAGACTTTGCCCGATACCGCCACGTTGTCTTCCGGGACAGCGCGGACAATGGGTTTGTAGATGTGTGCCTCTGAACCGGATTCGCAGAAGATGGCGATCTTGATGATGTTGCTATCGGGGACGGCGTCTAGGTCATCGACCCACGTGACCGCCTTGTAGTACTTGGAGATCTCTGCGCAGGCTGCATCGGATGCATCCCGCCCGACATAGGCGGTTTCAGGTGAGCACAGCACCACGGTGTGCTCCACATCCATGGCTGCTGAGGCCTCGCGTGCTGAGTGCACGGTCGCTTCTGGGAGCGGGAATGTCGCAATGATGTCGCCACCACGCATGACTACTGAGCCATTTTCAGCGATGAAGGTTTCACCTTGCGGGAACATCTGCTTGAGTGTTGCCAGTTGGCGCCCTGAGGCCGGAACTAGCTCGCATCCACGGTGCGCGGCAAGCTCCTGCAGCTCCGCGAAGTCCGCTGGTAGTTGGCCGTGGTCATCGAGGAGCGTGCCGTCCATGTCAAGAGCAACAAGTTGTGGGAGCAAAAAAGTCACACCAATCTAAACGGGTTGGGCTAAAAGCAGAAACCATGTCCAAGGTAGCGCCAAAAATAGGTGGCTGAAACATTTGTGATATGGAACACTGGTGCGCATGACTATGACTGATCCAGTACTCGTTTCTGTCCGCAACCGTACCGGAGTCCTTGAACTCAATCGCCCGAAGGCTCTGAATTCTTTGAACCCGGAGATGATTGACATCATCCGCCGCTCCCTCGAAGCGTGGGCGCAGGATGACGAGATTGAGCAAGTCCTGATTCATTCCAACAGCCCCAAAGCCTTTTGCGCCGGTGGCGATGTGCGCCACGCCCGTGAGGGAATCGCGGAAGGACAGTTGGAGGAAGTCGATGCCTTCTTCGCCAGCGAGTACCTCACCAACGGTGATATAGCCGAGTTCCCGAAGCCCTATATTGCCGTCATCGACGGGGTTGTGATGGGTGGTGGATTGGGTATCTCCATGCATGGTTCGCACCGCGTGGTAACTGAGAAGGCCTTCGCGTCGATGCCGGAGATGAATATCGGCTACGTCACGGACGTGGGAGTGGCCTATGCAGCGCAGCGCATGGTGGGCACACGCGGAGTAGCTTCGCCGGGCTTGGCAAAATTCTGGGGGCTCAGCGGCTACCGCATGTATGCCGCGGACATGCTGTGGACGGGAGTCGCAACCCACGTGGTTAAGGATGCCGCTGAGTTGATTGAGGCAGCTATCGAGCGGGGCATCGACGCCGCACTGGAGGATCTAGCTTTGCCGGCACCACAACAGCCGGCGCCGTTGGAGCAGGTAGCCAAAGACTTGGAGGAGACCTTCGCGCTGCCGACGTGGGAGGAGATTTCCGCAGAGCTCGACAAGCGCCCAACCATTGCCGGCGAAGTACGCCGCCTCATGGCCGCCGCCTGTCCAGCCGCCATCGTTGCGGCCAATGAGCTTTATGAGGCGGAGGCTGCTGTCGACGATATCCGCGAGGCCCTCCTACTGGAGCTCAAGCTGGGCATGCACATGTACCGCCGTCCCGATTTTTCCGAAGGCGTGCGCGCGGTGCTGGTGGACAAGACCCAGGATGCTGCGTTTAACCCAGCGACCACCGAGGAGGTTGACGCCGAAGAATTCCGCGCAGTGTTGAACTCCTAGTTAGGACTTATAGGCCACGTGCCTGCTGATAGGCGGCGCGCGCCCGGTGTTCATCCACTCCTTCAGGCACGGCAACGTTAAGGGTGGCCTGCGTGGCGGCCGGGGTCGGTGCGGGCAGATGGAAGGCAGGGGTATCGGTCAGCGCCAGCCCCTGGCGACCATCGGGCAGCTGCACAGGCAATAGGGTCCACAGCCCCAAGACCGGCATGGCTAACTGCGGCAGGCGCACCGAGCGCGCTTCGGGGATCGACACACGGGCGCGAATCAGCTCGGGGAGAGCATTGTCATAGCCGAAGCGGCGCAGGTTCGCCGCTGCTTGGGCGGACATGGAACTAGATAGCTCGTCCGCCCATGCCCAGGTGAACGTGTCCGTGGATGCGTCGAGAGTAGCAATGAGGTGGGCGGGAACCGTGAGCGAACCATAATCAGAGTTGACCACGGTGCGAGACGTGCCAGGGTCGAGGTCCGCAGACAGGTTGGGGAAGCGGGCCTCCAAGAAGAAATTATGCTCGGTGGCAAGAAAGTGGGCGTCAGCCAATACATCGCGTGCGCTAAGCCCGGCCTGGCCTGAGGGGTGGGGAAGGGCCGCGATCCGAGTGCCGTGGAAGCGCGCGAGGCCTTCTGCTGCTGCCGAGGCCACGCCTAGATAGGAGGCGAGCTCAGAGGTAGCAAGGCGCTCGTCGACGCCTCCTTCGACATCCCCCGAGCGTTCGAGCCCGGCCAGGATGCTAACACGGGGATCCGGGTGGAGGTCCGTGAAATCGACGGCGACGAGTGCTTCGCCCTCACCCTGTGGGACGCGGAGAACGGGCCGGTCACCCACCAACCGCCGCGCTAAGCCGCGAAGCAGGGCGGAATCGGGCTGTGGTCCGTGGAACTGAGGTTGGGGCGCTTGTTCCGTCAAACCCGTGGCCCAGTGCAGTTGTCCGTCCTGGATGGTGGCTAGACGCAGCCCATCGAAGTCATAGCTCCCTGAATCAGTACTAAAGCGCACCACCGCGCGCTGGTCTTGGTCTGGCTGCGCTGCTTGTCGGGCTTCGGGGGCGGGGGCAGCGGGCGTGAAGTTCACTTCGACGTCGCGCACGTCGCCCAAGCGGGACGTAAACGTGGCGTCGATGCCGGCTTGGATAAAAGCGCCTGCGGAGTACAGGTTCTGGGCGGAATCCATTAGTGCTCCTTGACTTCGTTTTCTTCCCTGCGGAAGGGGTGTTCGATAGCCTCCTCGTAGGCGTGGAGGAGGGCTTGGGTGGATTCTACCCAGGAATACTTTTCAGCCTCGCGGCGGGCGGCAGCGCCCATCGTCTCCCGGCGGGCAGGGTCTTCGAGGAGTCCGACCGTGGCGCGCGCCCACGCCTCCTCATCGGCGTCGGGAGCGATGAGGTGCCCGGTCACGCCTTCTTCAATGACGAAGGGGATACCACCGGCATTCGTGCCGACGACCGGCACGCCCGAGGCGAAGGACTCGAGTGCTACCAGCCCCAAAGTCTCCGTGGCGGAGGGGAAGAGGAAGACATCCCCCACGGCGAATGCAGCGGCGAGCTCCTCGCCAGACAGGTAGCCGGTGAACACTGTGTGCGCAGGATCGAAGCTAGCCTTGAGCTCCTCCAAAGCGGGACCATCGCCAACGATGGCCAGGCGGGCGTCGCTAAGCTCTGCCCGCACTAGCTGCATCACGTGGTCGAGGCGCTCCAAGTCCTTCTCTTTGGACACTCGGCCGATATAGGTCACCAGCGGGGTATCCGGGTTACCACCGGTGAGGCGCTCGCGCATCTGTGCTGTGGCGCGGTCAGGGTGATAGGTCTGCGTATCCACCGCCTTGGGCCACAACTGCACGTTGCGGATCCCCATCGTCCGAGCCTTATCCACCATGGGGCCAGAGGTGCACAGGTTCACCGCCGCCTGGTTGTGCAGGTACTTCAGAGCGGCCTCAGTCAGCGGGCGGGTCCATCCGATGCCCAGCGCATCGACGTATTCAGGCACGTTGGTGTGGAAGCTCGCCACCAGCGGCACGGCATCGCGCTGCGCGGCGAAGACGCCGAGGGCTGCAGTCCAAATGGGGTTGACCGCGTGGATGACATCGGGATCGAAATCTCGGATCTCCTTGAAGAATTTCCACGAAGGCAGGCCAAACTTGATCTCCGGGTAGACCCACAGCGACAGACTGGGGATGCGGGTGACCTCGAAGCCGGCATAGGAGTCAGGAGCCTTGCCCGTGGCAAAAATCCGGACCTCGTGGCCCATCGCGGCTAACTGGTCCAGCGTGCGCGTCAGGCGCGTGACCACGCCGTCGATCTTGGGCAGGAAGACCTCAGTAACGATTGCGATGCGCACGGTGGGACTTAAGCCTCCGTGGAAGGAACGCCGGCGTGCTGCTGGCGTGTCCATAGTGACTGCGCCGGAATCTTGGAGCGGTCCGCGCGGTCGGCGTACTTACGCGCAACCTCCTCGACCTCATGGAGCAACCCCTCCGACAAGGTGGTCGGCTCCAGTCCTAGTTCGAGGAAGGTGTCGTTGGTGACGTGGAGTTCATTCTCCGCGGATTCCTTGCGCGGGTTCGGCACATAAGCCACTTCCGCACCAGAAATCTTCGCCAGCAACTCTGCTAAGTCACGCACGCGGTGGGTTTCGGTCATCTGGTTGATGATCTTCACGCGCTCACCGCGTGCCGGCGGGTTCTGCAGCGCTAGCTCGATGCAGCGCACCATGTCACGGATGTGGATAAAAGCGCGGGTTTGTCCGCCGGTGCCGTGCACGGTCAGCGGATAACCAATACCGGCCTGAATGAGGAAGCGGTTGAGCACCGTTCCGTAGTCACCGTCATAATCAAAGCGGTTGATCAGGCGCTCATCCTTCTGGGTCTGCTCAGTGTGCGTGCCCCAGATGATGCCCTGGTGTAGGTCGGTGATGCGCAGCTCATCATTTTTGGCGTAGTAGGCAAACAGGTGCTGGTCCAGCACCTTCGTCATGTGGTAGACCGAGCCCGGATTGGAGGGGTAGAGGATTTGCTGCTTGACGACGCCATTCTCCCCCGCATCCACCTGTACATCCAGGTAGCCCTCCGGGATCTTCATGCCGGCGGTGCCGTAACCGTAGACACCCATGGTGCCCAAGTGGGCGACGTGGATATCTTGCTCAGACTCGACAATGGCGGCGAGCAAGTTGTGGGTGGCGTTGATGTTGTTATCCACCGTGTAGCGCTTGGTGCGCGAGTTCTTCATGGAATAGGGGGCGGCACGTTGCTCAGCAAAGTGCACCACAGCATCTGGGCGCTCGGTATTCAGGAAATCCAACAAGCCGTCGTAGTCCTGGGCCACGTCGAGGTTGCGGAAGCCGATGGTCTTGCCGGAGACCTCGGTCCACGCAGCCAGGCGCTCCTCAATGGAGGCGATGGGTGTTAAGGATTCCGCGCCCAACTCCTCATCGATGGCGCGCCGGGAGAGGTTATCCACGATGATGACATCGTGGCCTTGGTCGGAGAGATAGAGGGAAGCGGGCCAACCGCAGAAGCCGTCTCCGCCGAGAATCGCTACCTTCATTTGTTATCTCTCCACATCACTGTCGGGGGCATGAGTTAGGGCGCCGCCGACGATGGGGGAGAAACCCGTCGCGGCGGCAAGCACTTTTCAATACCTTACCGTTGACAGCCCTCACATGAGGGCCCTTAACGGTAAACAGTGAGTGAATGTTTCCTCAGGCTGTACCGCTAGGGTGAGGCTCGGTGCAGGAGCTGAAGGCTCGGAGTCCGTATTAGCTCCGACACGACGCCCTGTACACTGGCCCGCATGCTCGAAGCCGTGCTCAATGCCTTTGCCGATTCCGTCAATGCTCTACTGATCGGAATCCTGGTAGCTATCGGCATCATGCTTCCGCGGGGCAGCTACCGCAAGATCGCGGCCCTAGTCATCGTCGGTGATTGGTTCGGTGTGCTCACCGCAGCCGCCGTGGTGATGTTTGTGTTCGTCGGTATTCAGGACAAGGTGGCTGCCGCACTCGAATCACCGCTGCTTGGCTGGGGGCTGGTGATCATCGGCCTGGGACTGGGCCTTCTGGCCTGGCGCTCCAAGGGCGAACCTAATGACATGGTGCAGAAACTCCTCGGCCCGCTGCGCACGCCTTCGGCCAAGACTGTCGCGGTGGGCTATGCCATGGGGGTTATCCAGTCCTTGACCTCCGTGCCCTTCTTCTATGGCCTGATGCACCTTGCGGCAGGGGACTTTAGCAACACCGTTAAATACGGCGGCCTTTTCTTCTATGCCACTTTCGCGCTCTCACTGCCCACGGTGTGCGGGCTTTTCATCGCTGTGGTTCGGGCGAAACCACATTCCTGGGCCGGTCGCGCCTTCGCGTGGGCGCGGGAGAACTCCGCCACAGTTGCGCTGTGGAGTGGCTATGGCGTGGCTGCCTTCCTAGTGATCATGGGGCTTGTTTCCCTGCTCTAGGGCTTCAGCACTGAGAGCAATCGATGGGTGGCTTAGCTCGTGGCCTTAGCTTGCGGAGCAGAACTGCCCTAGTTGCCAAAGATCTGGTCAGATCCTGCGGCGAGCTCAAGAGTTTTGGCAACAACGGCAGTGTGAAAGAGTCGTGGCGCTAGTCGTAGAGGACTTCGTCGAGGGGGAGGGCTTCGCCAAGCAGCGCCTGCTTCTGAGCAATGTCGACGTAGCGCGCGGCGTGCGGGATGAAGGCGGCGGATTCCTCACGGCTCAACTCGCGGCGCACCTTGGCGGGCACCCCAGCAGCTAGGGTGCCGGCGGGAATATCCTGGCCTTCGAGCACCACAGCGCCGGCAGCGATGAGAGAACCTGGGCCCACGGTAGAGCCGGAGAGTAGGGAGGCCTTCATGCCAACGAGCGTGCCCGCGCCCACGTGCGTGCCATGGAGCATGGTCATGTGTCCTACGGTGACGTCATCCTCCAGCACACAAGGCTTACTGGATTCAACGTGGATGACGCAGTTGTCCTGGATGTTGACGCGTGCCCCAAGGTGGATGGAACCGACGTCCCCGCGCAGCACGCTGCCATAGAACACGGAAGAATCTGGCCCGATGGTGACGTCACCGATGATGGTGGCATTCGGGGCAAGCCAGGCGCTGCGGTGGATGCGGGGAGTGCGGCCTTGGAAGGGGAGGATGAGCATGGCGGACTAGCTTTCTTCAGGGGTGGTTTCGATCGATACGGCGAGGGACTCGGAAATTTCATAATCGCCGGGCTCGGCGCTGATCCGGGACAGCGCCTCTCTTTCCGCAGACGACAACGGGATGGCCCAGCCCCGCTTGGGATCGTGGACAGGGCGCTGTGTCTTCGCCGTGGGGGAGAGGTGCACCGTGGATTGCGGTCCGCGTAACTGTGCGGGCTCGCCGGAATGGGCCACCTCACTGAGCACCTGCGCACCGGCAGGGGAGGTAGCCAGGATGATGAGACCGCTCGCCGTGTGCACGGACAGGTGATCTAAAGAGACCTCGACGGCGTGGGGATCCGGGGAAGCCAAACGGACAGTGCTGGAGCCGCCGAGTTTGTCGATGACATCCTTAACCGCAGAAAACAAACCCATGGCGCGATCCTAGCGCGGGGGTACCATCGAGCACTGTGATTGACGCGAAAGATACAGCACTTGTCATTGAAGGCGGCGGCATGCGCAATTCCTATACCGCCGCGTGCATCGTCAAGCTTCTGCAGGAGGAGGTGGAATTCGGCTGGGTTGGAGGCGTTTCCGCGGGTTCCTCGCACACCGTGAATTTCCTCTCCCGCGATGTGAGTCGCTCGGAGGAATCCTTCGTAGACTTTGCCAAGAACCCCAGCTTCGGTGGCCTAGGTTCGCTGCTGCGCGGTAGCGGCTACTTCAACGCGGAGTTCATCTACGAGAAAGCCGCGGACCAGGACATGCCTTTTGACTGGGAAGCCTTCGAGGCCAACCCGGCACAAATGTGCATATCCGCCGCCCGTGCCGATACCGGGGAGAGCGTGTACTGGGGGCGCGAAGACATAAAGACCCAAGACGACCTGATGGTGCGTGTTCGCGCCTCTTCAACGTTGCCGCTGATCATGCCGATGCGCGTCATCGATGGCGTGCCTTATGTCGACGGTGCGATGGGCGAGTCCGGTGGCATCCTCATCGAGCAAGCGGAGAAGGCCGGGTTCGAGAAGTTTCTTTTCCTCGGTTCGAAACCGCGTGGGTACGTGCGCCCGGAAGTGGGGCGGCCGGCGGCGCTGCGGCGGGTCTTCCGGAAGTACCCGGCTGTGGCGGAGGCGATGATTGCGCGCCCACCACGCTATAACGCCTCCAAGGAGCTACTCCTGGAACTGGAGAAAAAGGGGCGCGCTCAGCTTTTCTTTCCGGAGGATATGCAGGTGGCTTCGACCGAGCGCTCGGTGACTAAGCTGCGTGCGAACTATGAAGCCGGGCGCGCTCAGACCTATGCGGAGTGGCCGGCGTGGAAGGAATTCCTCGGCAGCTAACTGGCCAAGCTGAGGCGCCATTTTTAGATCTCCTTTCTGCTTCAGACGTGAGACGGAGCACCCTTAGCGCAGAAAAGCGTCTTTGAACGTGGTCTTTTGCTCTCGCTTTCCTACAATGGCCTTTCGTGTTGGCTCTATTTGATGGAAATATTTGGCTGAGCATATTCTTTGTTGCCTTGCTCGGCACGTTGTTTGGCATGATCCCCTTCGGCCCGCTGCGCTTCGGCGCAGCCGGCACCTTGTTTGTGGGACTGGCCATCGGTGCCTTTATCGAACTCGACGGAACGATTTTAAGCAGCCTGCAAGAGATGGGGCTTGGCCTCTTTATCTATATGCAGGGCTTGTCTGCCGGCGAACGCTTCTTCAAGGGGTTCTCTGAGCAGCTGAAACACATGATCACTGCTGCCATCGCGGTGGTGGGGGCTGCTGCCGTAGCGCTTCTCGCGGGCGGATGGTTGGGCCTGTCACCCTTGCTCTCCGTGGGCGTATTCTCCGGTGCGACGACCTCGACGGCGTCGCTTGCTGTTGCCCAACAACAGACCGGCGAGGAGCTGCCCGCCGTGGGCTATTCCTTGGGCTACCCGGTGGGCGTAGCCGTTGCCATTCTGCTCGTGGCATTCCTGCTCAAGCAGTCCTGGCCGGGTTCTAAAGACAAAGACAATTCTGCGGAGGAGGTTTTCCGCTCCCGCACCATTCGGGTGACCAAGGACATCACCTATGAGGAGCTCGTGGACCGCTTCGAGGATCAATTTGTCATCGCCACGATTCGCCGCGGCAATACCCGCACCGTGGCGGGGGACCATCCAGAGATTCGCAAAGGCGATATCCTGCGCGTGCTCGTGACGAAGGCGAAGAGGCGCGAGCTTACCGCCGCCTTGGGTAAACGTCAGCCCCAAGTACCCTTCGTGGACAAGCGCTTGGTCATTGAAAACGTGGTGGTCTCGAACACCGATATTGCGGGACGAACCGTGGAGGAGCTCAATCTTTTCCGGCGCTATGGTGGCCGCATCGTCCACGTGGAGCGCGGCGATGAGGAGTTCCTCGCCAGCTTCGATACGCACCTTGATGCCGGTGACCGCGTGACGGTGATCGTGGATCAGGACCGTATGGGCGATATTCGCGATTACTTCGGTGACTCGGTTCAGGGCTACTCGCAGCTGAACTGGATCGCCGTGGGAGGTGGCCTGTTCTTGGGCTACCTCATTGCGCTCATCGTGGTGCCATTGCCGGGTGGCACGTCCTTTGAGCTGGGCTTCGCGCTGGGGCCGCTGATTACCGGCCTTGTTCTTGGCGCTCTCCACCGCACGCGTCGTGTGCCGTGGAAGGTCCCGGCCTCTATCAATATGGCTCTTCAACAGTGGGGTCTAGTCATCTTCTTGGCGTCGGTGGGCCTCGCTTCGAGTGAGGCTTTCCAGTCCACGGCCTTCTCCTGGATGGGGTTGAAGTCCATGGTTCTGGCCGCCATCATTACCGTGGTTGCCGTCGCCATCTTCGCTGTTGTCAATAGGTTCCTCGGCCAGTCGGAGACCCGCACCGCCGGCGGTATCTCCGGCATCTTCGGTCAGCCTGCCGTGGTCAACTACGCCACGGGTATGAGCACGGATTCCCGCATCATGACCGGCTACGCGGCCACCATTGTGGTGGCGCAGATAGTCAAGATCGTGGTCATTCCGTTGATGCTCACGTTCTAATCTTTCAGGAATGCAGCTGGGTAGAGCCTCGACGGCTCTCTCATGTGGCTGGTTCTAGTGAGCCTTAATTGCTCTTCAAACTGTTTCGTATGGCGCTGCTCCAGAATCATGCGAGCATAGAATGCCTCAAAAGGGTGGCGCAGCACACAATCCAGCGGTACGATTTGAGTTAACTTCGTACAGTTTGGAGAGCGATATATGGACATCGTCATTGTGGGTGCCGCCCGAACGCCCTTCGGCAAATTACTTGGTTCCCTTTCCACCGTGACAGCGACGGAGCTCGGTTCTCACGCCATCGCCGCCGCACTCACACAAGCACGGATTAAGCCGGATGATGTTGATGCCGTCATCTGTGGACAGGTCTTGCAGGCGGGTGTGGGGCAGAATCCTACAAAACAGGCGGCGCTGGGGGCAGGGATATCTGCGAGGGCACATACCGCCACGGTCAACAAGGTTTGTCTGTCAGGTCTGACCGCGATTATCGACGCCTCTCGGCTCCTGCGCTCCGGTGAGGCTACTGTCGTGGTGGCTGGGGGAATGGAGTCGATGTCACAGGCTCCCCACCTGCTTCCGCAATCACGCAGGGGGAAGAAATTTGGTCCTGTTGAACTTCTCGATCACATGGAGCACGATGGCCTGCGCGCAGCTGACCTCGGAATTTCCATGGGCTCGCTGTCGGAGAAATATGCCGAACGCTATCCGGCCACCCGTCAGGAACAAGACCGCTGTGCGGCACTGTCCCACCAGCGCGCGCTTCAGGCGAGTGAGGAGGGAACCTTCGACAAGGAAATCGCTCCCATCACGGTGAACCGCCGGCGCGATGAGGTCACCGTCTCGCACGATGAAGGCATCCGGGAAGGAGTCACGGAAGAAACTTTGACTGCACTGCGTCCGGCCTTCGAGAGCACGGGAAGCATTACGGCCGGAAATTCCTCACCTATCACGGATGGAGCAGCCTCCGTCGTCCTCACCACCCGCGAGCATGCGGAGAGGGAAGGACTGCCCGTCATGGCAGTCCTTCGGGCGCCCGGACAAGTAGCCGGTCCGGATTCTTCGCTGCAGGAACAGCCTGCTCGTGCTCTTCTTAAAGCCTTAGAACGCGAAGGTTGGGGCGTGGACGACCTCGACCACATCGAGATCAACGAGGCTTTCGCCGCGGTGGTGGTGCACTCCGCGAAGATCCTAGGGATCAACCCCGATGATGTTAATCCGCAAGGCGGAGCCATCGCCCTAGGCCACCCCATCGGGGCTTCCGGCGCACGGCTCGTGGTGCATGCGGCGCACCAATTGGCGCAATCCCATGCTCGCCGCGCCGGGGTCACTTTGTGCGGGGGCGGCGGTCAAGGCGAAGCCCTGTTGCTTGAGGCTGTGAACTAACTCCAGCTCAGTAGCTAGTAGGAGAGATAAGGAGAAGACCATGACGAACGAAATACTTAGCGAAATTCGTGGACATGCCGGCGTGCTTACACTCAACCGCCCCAAGGCCATTAATGCGCTCAACCAGACGATGATCGACGAGATGACGGCGGTGCTCAGGCAGTGGCAGGATGATGACCGCGTCAAGCTCGTCATCCTCCGCGGTGCTGGGGATCGAGGACTGTGCGCGGGCGGTGACGTCGCGGCTTTGTATCACGATGCCCTGGAAGGCGGAACCGCCGGTGCCCATTTCTGGAAGACGGAGTACGAGCTGAACTATCTGATTTCCACCTATTCCAAGCCTTATGTGGCCCTCATGGAAGGCATCGTGCTGGGCGGCGGAATCGGCGTTTCAGCGCACGCCTCGCACCGTATTGTGAGCGAAGATTCCCGCATCGGAATGCCGGAAGTAGGAATTGGGTATTCGCCCGATGCCGGCGGCTCCTACCTGCTTTCCCGGGCCGCAGATCGTCTTGGCCGCCACTTGGCATATACCGCGATCCACGTGGGCGCTGCCGAAGCGATCGACACCGGTTTTGCGGACTATTTTGTGCCCAAGGACAAGCTCGACGCGTTGGTTGAACGGCTGGTGGAGTCGGGTGACCCCGCAGACATCGAGAAATTCACCGAGGAGGTGGGGCGCGGCTTCGGGGAGGAGCGCGCCGAAATGGTAGAGGTCTACGCTGCAGAGACTGCTGAGGAAACCTTGGCCCGGCTGCAGGAACTCGCCGCCACGCGCGGTGACGGGCACTGGGCCGCGAAGGCCGCCAAGCGGATGAGTCTCAACTCCCCACTGGGAATCCGCGTTACCGAGGAATCCCTTAACCGCACTGCGTCGATGAGCTTCGCAGAAACCTTGACACAAGAATTCTGGATGTCCGTGAACATGCAAAAGCACAAGGAATTCGTGGAAGGAATACGCGCGCAGATCATCGATAAGGACCGCAACCCTTCCTGGGAGTACGAGTCCATCGGTGCCGTCCCAGCAGACGTGGTGGCGTCTATCCTCGAACCCGGCGAAGGCAGCGTGGAAGCCCCCGCATTTGATGCCTCCGAAGATTAAACACGCTCACCACTCATCACGAGTTATTACAGCACTATCCGAAAGCACAGAAAGGACACTAGATCCATGGCAATTCTTACTGAAAAGCGCGGCCGCGTCGCCCTCATTACCCTCAACCGCCCAGAGGCGCTCAACGCGCTGAACAACGACACCATGCTGGAAGTCACCCAAGCGGTGCAGAAATTCGATGCCGATGCCGAGGTAGGAGCAATCGTTATCACTGGCTCCGATAAAGCCTTTGCTGCGGGCGCGGATATTAAGGAGATGTCGTCGAAGACCGCGACAGAAATGTACAACGCGGATTGGTTTGCGGGCTGGGACGTACTTACCCGCGCCCGCACGCCGATCATCGCCGCGGTCAACGGATATGCCTTAGGTGGCGGCTGTGAGCTAGCTATGATGTGTGACTTCATTATCGCCGGCGACAAGGCCAAGTTCGGTCAGCCGGAGGTCAACCTCGGCGTTACCCCGGGTATGGGAGGCTCCCAACGCCTGACCCGCGCTATTGGGAAGGCAAAGGCCATGGAGATGTGCCTGACCGGCCGCATGATGGCAGCAGAAGAAGCGGAGCGCTCCGGCCTCGTGGCCCGTGTGGTCCCCGCCGATGAGCTCCTCGATTCTGCACTGGAAACCGCAGAGCTCATTGCCTCGAAGTCCTTCGTAGCAACGTCCCAGATCAAGGAACAGGTCAATGCCGTGGACGAGCTCTCCCTGTCCCAGGGCATCCAGTTTGAGCGCCGTACCTTTCACGCACTCTTCTCATCTCACGACCAGAAGGAAGGAATGACGGCCTTCGTGGAGAAGCGTGATCCAGACTTCAAGCATGCTTAAGCTTCGCCGCTCTACTGGGCTTCGGGCCCCTCGACGTCCTCACCGGCGGCGCGGCGAACGCGGTTCGCAGCAGCGATGACGCGATCCTGTTCGCGGGCGGGTAGCGCAATGGACTCGAAATAGCGGTCGAGGGCAGGCCCCGCCGCAGAGGCCAACACGATTCCTTGGTCGGTAACCATCACCAAGGTCGAGCGCTTATCTTTAGGGTCGCTCACCCGCGTGATGAGCCCGTCCTTCTCCAGTTTGCGTACCGTGTGGGTAAGAGATGCCGGCGGGACTTGAAGGCGGGAACTGATCTTCGACATGGGCATGCTTCCCGCGCGCGACCACATAAGCACAGCGAGGACTTCAAACTGGCTATAGCTCACCCCGAAGGGAGTGAGAACCTCTTCGGCACCGTTTCTTAAAATGTGGGCGGCGCGCTCGAAGGAGGAGACCGTGGCCAGGCCACGCGCGGAGTGCGTGGAATAGCGCTTGGCCCACTGGCGGCGTGCTTCGGCAATGATGTCCATGAGCGGGAAAGAGACCTCCTTGTAGCGCGCTCAGAGCGCGAGACAACTATAAATGACCGCCTCATTGTTCTGAGAACCGGGATAGGAGAAGCAAAGGCCCCAGTTGGAAACTGGGGCCTGTATCGTCGAGAGATTAGTGGGGCTAGCCCTTCAGTGACGGAAAGTCGGAATCAGCGAACTCTGTCGACGCAGTGGTCTCACCGCCATCAGCTGAGTGAATCTCGGTTTCGCGCTTGCGCAGATCGACGCGGCGAATCTTGCCGGAGACCGTCTTTGGTAGCTCGTAGAACTCGAGGCGGCGGATACGCTTATAGGGTGCCAAGCCATCACGGCAGTGTTTGAGGATGGCTTCGGCCGTTTCGGCATTCGGCTCGTAACCGTTGGCCAGCGCCACATAAGCCTTCGGCACAGCGAGGCGGATGGGGTCGGGGGAGGGAACTACCGCTACTTCGGCGACAGCTGGGTGCTCGATGACGACGGACTCGAGCTCGAAGGGGGACAGGCGGTAATCGGAGGCTTTGAAGACATCATCGGCACGACCAATGTAGAAGATGTAGCCATCTTCATCGCGCTCCGCTGTATCGCCCGTGTGGTAGTAACCATCGCGAAAGACTTCCGCGTTCTTGTCGGGGTCGTTGAAGTAACCCACCGTTAGACCGACCGGGCGGGGATCAATCTTCAAACAGATTTCGCCGGTATCTCCAATCTCATCCGTAGCGGGATCCTTGAGCACGACTTCCCACCCCGGCAGTGGGCGACCCATTGAGCCTGGCTTGACCTTTTGTTCTGGGGTGTTGGCAATCTGCAGGGTAGTTTCCGTCTGTCCGAAACCATCGCGAACATCGGTGTTCCAGGCCTTGCTGATGGTGCTGATGAGCTCGGGGTTTAGTGGCTCACCCGCAGCGACTAGCTTCTTCGGTGGGGTCTTCATACGTCCCAAGTCTGCTTGGACAAGCATGCGCCAGACGGTCGGTGGAGCACAGAAGCTGGTTACTCCTTCTTCTTCCATCTTGTCCATGAGGGCTGCGGCATCGAAGCGGGCATAGTTGTACAGGAAGATGGTGGCCCCGGCGATCCAGGGGGCGAAGAAGTTCGACCATGCATGCTTAGCCCAGCCAGGGGCAGCGACGTTGAGGTGGACATCGCCAGGCGCCAAGCCAATCCAGTACATCGTGGTCAGGTGGCCGACCGGATAAGAGGTATGGGTGTGTTCGACGAGCTTCGCCTTCGATGTGGTTCCGGAAGTGAAGTAGAGCAGGAGAGTTTCGTCAGCCTTGGTGTCTTGCTTTGGCGTGTAGACCTCTGGGCCGGTGAAAGAATCCGAGTAGCGCAGGGTGGGGTGTGCCGACTGTGCATTTGGTTCATCACCCACCTGAATAATGGTGAAATCACCGGTGACGTCTTGGAACTTCTCGGCATCCTCAGCGTTAGCCACAACCCAGGAAATGTTGGCGCGGTCGGTGCGGTCCTGCAAATCCGCTGCACCGAGCATGGCGGTTGCTGGATTAAGGACGAAGCCTGCTTTGATGCAGGCCAGCATGCACTCCCACAGCTCTACTTGGTTGTTGAGCATGAGCATGACGCGATCACCGCGCTGGACGCCTTGACCCTCGAGCCAATTAGCCAACTGCGCAGAGCGAGCCGACATTTCAGCGAAGGTACGGCGGGTGCTGCTGCCATCGGTCTCACAAATGACGAGTGCCTCGCGGTCTTTAGAGTCTTCTGCAGTGGCAAGGTGATCGAACCAATCGAGTGCGAAATTGAAGTGTTCGAAGCGCGGCCACTCGAAGTTGCTTCGGGCCTCTTCATAGTCAGTCTGAAAAGAAACCAGCAGGTCGCGTGCTGCTTGGAATTGTTCGGTCACCGTGGTCATTGGTTCTCCTCTAGCTTGTGCTCATGGGGGAAAGGACGCTGCAATGTCTATGGCCCGTATCCCAAACCGTGCGTCTATGTGACGTGGGTCGCACACTACTTTACTTCGAGTTCGAAGTAATTGCTAGAGATTTTGGGTAACGCGTACCGAAGTCGCAGGCTAGCGCAATGAAATTCCGTGAAGGATGAGCTGTCCAAGAGTGTGATAGGCCTCGGCTGGAGCTAAAGTATCCGAGTAAAAGCCCTGCTGGATGTCGGTCATGGAGCGCTGGATCAGGTGAGAGACAAAATCTGTGTATTCCGCAGTGAATTCTCCCGCTGCGACGCCCTGCTTGAGTAGCTCGTGGATAGTTTCGGTAGCCCTGCGCGTGTTGAGGCTAAAAACCTCCTGGGCAGCGGGTTCGGAGGCGAGATCGCGCATAAACTCCGGGCTGGCAGGTTCTAGGGCGGTGGTCATGGAGGAAAAGTAGTTCTCAAGCGCCTGCGTGTAGGTGGGTGTCTTGCTCACGGCGGTACGGCGTGCAATTTCTTTAAAGAAGCTGACCAGTACGCGCCGAATGATGGCATCTCTCGATGGCCCTAGTGCGTAAATGGTGGATTTGGAGCATTGGTAGCGCTTGGTTGCACCGTCGATGGTGAAGGACTCGAAACCCTCGACTAGAAAGTCCTGCAAAAGGGCGTTAAAGAGCTCTCGCTGCCGCGGTGTGAGTGGTTTGGTCATGTGTCGCTCCGTCTGTGTTGATTCCGGCCTTCGGGCACCCATTTCTCGTGGGGCTTGACGTATGGCGGTGTGCCAATCGATCATAGAACACGCCGTGTGCGGTACGAAACGGTGTATTATCGTACTCACTCAATGCGTAGTTCCCATTGATTTCCCATCCCACAGATCGCCGCATTGCTTTAAGAAAATCCATGTGGCCACCACAAACTCTCAGCTAGAAAGGTAGAAAACTATGCCCCCAATCCTTGGACCACAACATCCCAGTGGGAAACACTTGGAGAAGATTAAGTACCCTCACGCTGATATCTTCGCAGTCGCTGACCGCCTAGTTCCCGAGGAGCAAGCGCGCCTGGCAGAGATCCACGAGTTTCTGCAGACGGAGATTCGTCCGGTCGTGGGGGAATACTGGGACCGTGAAGAGCTGCCTTTCGGCCTTCTTCCTCGCATGGCGGAGATGGGTTTAGGGGAAGTCGAGCTTACGGATACCTCACGCCTCTATCGTGGGCTGGTCTACGCAGAAGTCACGCGCGCAGATGTGTCACTATCGGCGTTGGTGGGTATTCACAATGAGCTTGTTCTCGGACTCATCGACAAGCTTGGTTCCCCGGAACAAAAAGACACCTGGTTGGCAGGCTTGCGCCAGTTCACCAAAGTGGGGTGCTTCGCGCTGACCGAGCCGGACCACGGATCCGACATCGCCGGCGGACTAGCCACAACGGCGGAGCGCACCGCCGAGGGCTGGGTTATCAATGGATCGAAGCGTTGGATCGGCGCCGGTACTTTTGCTGATTTCGCCATCACCTTCGCCCGCGATACGGCGGATAATGAGATTAAAGCCTTCATCGTTGAGCTCGACCGCGACGGCGTGACGCGTAACAAGATCTCGCGCAAAATGGGTTTGCGCATCATGCAGAATGCAGATCTGCACTTCGACGACGTTCTCATTCCCCATGAGAACCTGATCCCTGGTGCCGAATCCTTCGCCAACGTCAACGACTTCTTGTGCTATTCCCGTGCTTGGGTGGGCTGGCAGGGCGCTGGGTTGCAGCTGGGCATTTTCGACAAGGCCCGCGAGTACGCGGTTAAGCGCGAGCAGTTCGGCCGGCCCATTGCTAAATTCCAGCTCGTCCAGGAGCAGCTCTCCCGTATCCTGGGCAACGCTACTGCGTCGCTTGCCATGATGGCCCAGCTGGCGGAGGTCCAGGAACAGGGCATGCTGGAAATGCCGTTTGCCGCCCTGGCGAAGGCAACCACCACACGCTTAGCGCGCGAATCCGCCGCAGCGGGCCGCAACATTGGCGGTGGAAACGGCATCCTCACGGAGTATGACCTGTCGAAGATGATGGATGATGCCGAGATTCTCTTCACTTATGAGGGCACCTACGACATCAACTCGCTCATCGTCGGCCGTGCTGTGACTGGCGTATCTGCCTTCGTTTAAGTAGCTCTGTCCTCGTACTCACCGCCACAGATTCACAGCACCAGGGAACCCACCCCCTCGCTCTTCTCAAAAGGAGAAAACCATGAACCTACACGAAGTATCAGCCGTCGTGACCGGCGGTGCATCCGGCCTTGGAGCGGCGACGGCCGCAGCACTCGCGGAACACGGAGCCGCGGTCACTGTGCTCGACTTGTCCGTCCCAGAGGAACAGCACAGCGACATCAACTACATAGCCGTCGACGTCACCGATGCCGCCGCAGTCCGGGAGGCGGTCCTCGGTGCAGCAACGAAAGCGCCCATACGCGTGGCCGTGAACTGCGCGGGAATCTGCCCCTCGGCACGCATCTTCGGACGCAAAGGACCACACGATCCGGAGCTGTTTTCCAAGACCATCAACGTCAACCTCATAGGTACCTTCCACGTCATGACTGCTGCCGCTGAGGCAATGGCTCAGACAGAACCATTCGATGGGGACGGCCAGCGCGGCGTTATCATCAACACTGCCTCCGTCGCAGCCTTTGAAGGACAAGTCGGGCAGGCAGCTTACGCGGCGTCGAAAGGTGCGGTGGCCGCCCTGTCGATTACCGGGGCTCGAGATTTGGCCTCGCTGGGCATTCGCGTCAATGCCATCGCCCCGGGCGTGGTATCCACCCCGATGATGGAGCAGATCACCCCGGAGTTCCGTGAGCAGTTGGAAGCCACTGTGCCTTTCCCCGCCAGGCTTGCTAAGCCGGAGGAATTCGCTGCCCTGGCCCTGTCGATTGCTGACAACCCCTATATCAATGGCGAGACGATTCGCTTGGATGGTGCGCTGCGTATGCCGCCGCGTTAAGGCGAATGCCGCGTATTCAGTGCTAAGGTCCCACGCGGGGCCTAACCATAAGCAGGTAAACCCCAGTAGGGGAAGATGGCGCGCGTGGTCTGCACCAGCGCTGCGTGCGGCCTCTCTGCCATGACCTTGGTGGGGTCGAAGTCCTCGATGGTGGCGCCCGAGCCCTCATCGCCCAGAGTAGGGGAGCCTTCCCAGCCGCCTGGCATCCGGGAGGAGGCAGTGAGCTCCACATTGGCGGCCGCGGCGAGTACATGCGTCCACGCGCGTGCGACGGCATCGATTCGATAGCCACCGCCACCAAGGGCGACCCACCGCCCAGCCGCAAACTGCTGCGCCCACACCGCCACCGAACGGTACGCCCGCGCCATCGCATCGATGGTGAGCTCTAGGTCAGCGAGGGGATCCGAACGGTGCGGATCCGCGCCGTGTTGGGAAATGATGAAATCGGGGCGGAACTTCTTGAGCAGTGGCGGGACGATAGCGTGGACCACCTGCAGCCATTCCTCATCCGTGACCCCACGGGGCAGGGCCACGTTGACGGCGGTACCTTCCGCGCCCTGTCCACCAACCTCGTGGGCATAGCCCGTGCCGGGGAAGAGATAGAGTCCCGATTCATGCACTGAAATCGTGAGCACGTTGGGATCGTCCCAAAAGATCTTCTCCACGCCGTCGCCGTGGTGAGCGTCTAAATCAAGGTAGACCACGCGCTGGGCGCCGTTATCCAGAAGCCACCGGATGGCAATCGCGGCATCGTTGTACATACAGAACCCCGACATCGAATCGGCAAAAGCATGGTGCAGCCCGCCGGAAAGGTTGACTGCGCGTGGTGCGCGACCTTCCCACACAGCCCGTGCGGCCGCTAGGGTACCGCCGGCGATGCGCGCGGCGACCGTCGACAAGCCATGACTAATCGGGTTGTCTTCGGTGCCCAGACCAAAACGTTTAGTGGGCACCTCGGCGCGGGTGGCGGCGATGTAGTCGGGGCTATGCACGAGCTGCAGGTGCGAGGTGTTCAGCGGGTCGGGGCACTCGATATCGAATTCCTCGAGCACACCGAAGTGCTGAGCCAGTGACATCGCCGCGGCGACCCGGTCCGGCCCCATCGGATGCTCTGGACCAAGCGAGTAGCGGTACATTTCCTCCGAAGCGAAAAGCAGCGGTTTTGACTGACTCATGACAAGGACCTCGCGAGGGGATCGCGGACATCACCCAGCGGGGCGATGCGCATGCGGGCCCCCACCACATCAGTCTGTGTCACCCCGGCGATGACAGGGGAGAGCTCGATGTCAACGAGTGCGGCAATGTCGTCTTTGAGCTGTGCCAGCTGCATCATGACCTCTTCGACGCGATGTAGCTTGGCGGCCTTGGTACCGCGATAGCCGGTCAACAGGGGAGAGGCCTTCAAGCAGCTGAGCATGTCCAGGGCATCCGTTCGGCGTAGCGGAGGCACGCGCCACTCGACGTCCCCCAACAGATCCGAGGGCAGCCCGGAGAAACCTGCAGAAACCATAGGGCCCACAACGGGATCTTCGATGGCCCGCAGAGTAAGGGAGGCGCCCGCCGTGACCATGCGCTGTACCACCGGTATCAAGATGGCCGGGTCCTCGCCTAAGTGGAGATCACGCGTGAGTTGAGTGATGGTGCTCCACGCGCGCTTCATGGACTCCTCGTCATGGATGTTGCGCACGACAGTGGGAAGTTCCGAGCGGCCCCGCACTATCTGCGAGGTGCACTTGAGGACCACATTCCATCCATACTCGTGCCCAGCCGCAATGGCCTCCTCAAGGGTGCTGACCGGATTCCAAGGAACAATGTCGATGCCATAGGCGCTCAGAATTCGCGCGCACTCCTCATCGGTTGTCCACCTCCCGGTGGGCGAATCCAGAAGCACCTCCGCAACGACCCCGCGTGCTTCAGCCAGACCCTCGCTGGTGGCGAATTCATCGGCAGGGTTGGGGCGGGCGAGGGCGCGTCGGCGTTCGTTATCGATGATGGTCGCTAATGCTTCGATGGCGTCAGCATAGGTGTCAAACACCGGCAGTTGGCCGGGTTTCTCTGGGCCCGGAGCGGTGCGGAAATCGGGGACGTCGAAGCCAACAAAGCTGGCGATAAGCGGGGTATCCGTCGTCGTGGATGCCAGCTGCGACAAACTTGAATAAGCATCCTTGAGGATAAACTCGCCGACTTCTACGACGGCACACAACACCGCGTCAATATTCGGGTCCGCTACAGCTGCCCGGGCCTGTTCCGTGATGGCGGGAGCGGGATCGTCGACGACGGTGGTAGCGCGGGGGCGCAGCCCGAAGCGCCAGGCTGCCTGCTCCATCTGCGCGGTCAGTCCAGAGGAATTCGACATCACGGCAATTCGACGGCCCTGCGGCACGGGTTGGCGCGCGAGGAGCTGGGCGATGTCAAGCATGGCATCGCGGCGGGTGACCACCATGGCTCCGGTGTAGCGGATGATCTCATCCAGTGCGGCCGGACTGGCCGCAGACAGTCCTTCGACCGCGTAGTGCCGGGCGGATTTCAGCGCGCGCGAAGGAAGAAACACCACGACGTGCTTGTCCAGTGCTAGGCGGCGCAGAACGCGGAAGAACTTACGTGGGTTACCTATCGAGTCGAGGGACAACAGACAGATGCGTGTGTTTTCATCTTGGCTCCAGAACTGCATAACGTCATTGCCGGTGACATCAGCGAAGGAACCAGCGGCGATGAAGTTACTTAAACCGCAGCCAAGTTGCAGCGCATGGGATAGAGCCAGTGTCGCCACGCCAGCCGATTGGGTAAAGAGCCCTACTTGGCCGGCCCGTGGCATGGGCGCGGGGCTTGCGTTGAGGCGAACCGAGTCATCGGTGTTGATGAGGCCCAATGCAGCGGGGCCGAGGGCGCGCAGACCGTAGTCCCTAGCCGCGAGTACGATGTCGCGAGCTTCCTCGCGCGAAAGGTTAGGGTTCTGGCTGCGAGAGATGACGATGACCCCTTTAGCGCCTGCGGCGGCAGCCGCCTCCATGACATTGGCGCCGCCGCGCCCTTGAAATTCGATGACAACGAGGTCTACCGGTTCAGCAAGGTCATGGAGTTCATCGACGCTGTGCAGGTGATGCAGTGAACCAGTGAAGCCGGCGCTGCCCAGTTGCTGGCTGGAGAGCGTGCCAACCACCGCCACGGAGCTTGGGGTGAGCAAACGGTGAATTGAGTTGGCTTCGGCGCGCAGCTCGCGGCGTTCCATAACATCGCGGGAATTCTCATTCGGAGCGATGTAGAAATCCACTCGAATGAATCCATCCTCAAGCTCCGGCTTCGCGGAGTAGCCTGCACGCACGAAGACCTGCACCATCCTGCGGTTTTGGGTGAGCATCTCTGCGAAAAAGCGCTCCACTTTTCCTTCGCGTCCGATCTCCGCCAGGTGTTCAAGAAGGATGTTGGCTACGCCTTTGCCGTGGTGGGAATCCTGGACTAGGAAGGAGACATCGCCCACGCGCGCCGGCAAGAACTGTTCGACAATGGAGTATCCGGCCACCGCCACGATACTGCCGCGCTCCACCATGACGAGCGTGACCTTGTCATAGCCGTCTGTATGGAGCCAGCGGTCAAGATCATCGTCGGTCAGCGTGGGGTGTGTGCCGAAGAAGCGCAGATACTTCGACTGATCCGAGACGCGATCATAGAAAGCGCGAATGGCATCGCGGTCGCCCGGCGTGATGGGACGCAGGGTAGCGATATCGCCATCGTTGAGGATGACATCGGCTTCCCAGCTCGTTAGTCCGGGCCCGTCGGGGGTGGTGGTCGCAGGCTGCTCCGTGTGGTCCATGTCATCACCTTAGCCCGCGCTTTCTCGGGCACAGGCCAGGTGAATGGCATTCACCCCACTACTTCGAGGGGAGGCGTATGGGGAAAGTGCAGGACAAAGCATGTATGTCAACTCACTCTAGGGGGTGAATAGTGTTTGATGTCTCATTATTCATGGCGTGTGGCTGTGGACTGCGGTTAGTGTGTGACCCAAGCCATAGAAGGAGCCGGAGGTTCCAGGAAGGAGACGCGACATGCGCACTGTGTATCACTATGTCAATGGAGAAACGTTCGAGGGGACGTCGGGCAACACCCAGCCCGTCCTGAACCCTTCGACCGGCAAGGAGCAGGCCGCCGTCGCTCTGGCGAACAAGGCCGATGTGGACAGCGTCATCGCGGAATCCGCGAAGGCTCAGCCAGGCTGGGCAGCACTAAACCCACAGAAGCGTATCCGCATCATCATGGAATGGATCCGTCTCATCCACGAGAACATGGATGAACTGGCCACGCAGCTCTCCTTGGAGCACGGTAAGACTTTCCCGGATGCTAAGGGAGACGTGCTGCGCGGCGTCGACGTGCTGGAGTTCGCGCTTGGCGCCCCGCACCAGCTCAAGGGTGAGTATTCTTCGGAGGTTGGCACCGGTATCGATACCTACTCGATGCGCCAGCCACTTGGTGTGGTCGCCGGTATTACCCCGTTCAATTTCCCGGCCATGATTCCGCTGTGGAAGGCCGGCCCGGCACTGGCAGCGGGCAACGCCTTCGTACTCAAGCCTTCTGAGCGCGACCCCTCCGTACCGGTACGCCTAGCGGAGCTTTTCATTGAGGCAGGCGGCCCGGCCGGCGTTCTCAACGTGGTGCACGGAGGCAAGGAGGCAGTCGATGCCATCCTCGATTCCGACACCATCAAGGCCGTGGGCTTTGTCGGCTCCACGCCGATTGCGCAGTACATCTACGAGCGCTGCGCGGCCACAGGCAAGCGCGCTCAGTGCTTCGGCGGTGCGAAGAACCACGCCATCGTGCTTCCCGACGCCGACATTGACGCCACCGCCGACGCCATCGTGGGCGCTGCCTTCGGCTCCGCGGGTGAGCGCTGCATGGCCCTGTCCGTGGTAGTCCCCGTGGGACAGGACACGGCAGACCGTTTGCGCGATGCCATCCTGGCCAAGATTCCAGAACTTAAGGTAGGCCACTGCCTCGATCCTGAGGCCGACTATGGCCCCTTGGTCACGGCAGAGGCACGCGATCGCGTACACCGGCTCATCGCCGAGGGCGTGGAGGCAGGAGCCACGTTGCTTGCCGACGGCCGCGAGTTGGACATGTCTGACAAGACCTATAACGAGGATTCCCTCGCGGACGGCTTCTACTCCGGCCCGAGCTTCTTCGACAACGTTACCGCCGACATGTCCGTCTACAGCGAGGAAATCTTCGGCCCGGTGCTGGTCATGGTCCGCGCCGAAACCCTGGAAGAGGCCGTGTCTTACCCCAACGACCACGTCTACGGCAACGGTGTCGCCATCTTTACCCAGAACGGCGGCGCGGCCCGCGACTTCTGCAAGAACGTCCAGGTCGGCATGGTGGGCGTCAACGTTCCGATTCCGGTGCCGATTGCCTACCACACCTTCGGCGGCTGGAAGGCCTCCGGTTTCGGCGACCTCAACCAGCACGGACCGGATTCCTTCCGCTTCTACACCAAGACTAAGACCATCACCTCGCGCTGGCCTAATGATGAGTCCGCAGGTCCTCAGTTCACCATGCCGGTCATGTAAGGAGAGAACACAATGACGACTATCGCGTTTATCGGATTGGGCAACATGGGCGGCCCTATGGCCGTCAACTTGGCGGAGGCCGGGCATGAGGTCCGCGGATTCGACGTCGTGGAAGAGGCTCGGGAGCGCGCCGCCGAGCAGGGCGTCACCATCATCGAGACCGCGGAGGAAGCCGCGCAGGGCGCCGAGGTAGTCTTTACCAGTTTGCCTAATGGTGGGCTGGTCAAGCAGGTCATCGAGTCGGTCCTCGCAGCCAACGAGGATGCAAAGACCTACGTTGATGTCTCCACCATCGCGGTCGCGGAGGCACGTGAGCTTTCGGAGACGGTGGGCAAGGCTGGCTCCGCCTTTCTTGATGCACCAGTCTCCGGCGGCATCGCCGGGGCGGCAGCGGGAACGCTCGCCTTCATGGTCGGCGGCACAGCCGAAGACTTTGCGAAGGTCAAACCGCTGCTCGACATCATGGGCAAGTCAGTCACCCACTGCGGTGACATTGGCAACGGCCAAGCGGTCAAGGCATGCAACAACATGATCCTCGCGGTCCAACAAATTGTCCTAGCTGAAGCCCTGGTCCTCGGCGAGCGCTTGGGGTTGGATCACCAAGCCTTCTACGACGTCGTCTCCAACGCCACCGGCAATTCGTGGTCGCTGTCCGTCAACGCCCCGGTTCCGGATATCGTGCCGAGCTCACCGGCGAACAACGATTTCAAGCCAGGTTTCGCCGCCGCTCTCATGCTCAAGGACCTCAAACTGGCCATGGCCGCGGCGGAAGACACCAAGACCGACACTGTCCTGGGCCGGATCGCGGAGGAGCAGTACTCCTCCTTTGTGGACGAAGGCCACGGCGGCCTCGACTTCTCCGCCATCATTTCCGAAGTTCGTTCCAAAGGAACAGCCTAAGCGCTCCTAAGTGCTTCTAAGGCCTCCTAGGCGCTCTAGCCTGCTGAGAGCGCTAGGGCGCTTGGCCACCGTCGAGGATGCCCTGGAGCAGCGGGGCATAGTACTCGATGAGTTCCTCGGTAGGAAAGGCCGCAAACTCGGTATCACCAAAACGCCGCATGAACGACAGTCCCATGAGAAGGGCCAGCGCGGATTGGGCCCGCAGCTCCGGCGAAGGCGAGTGCTTCCCGGACTCTTTACGAATCCGAGAAGCCAAGACCTCCAGCAAGTCGGATTTAATTCTCTTACCAATGGCTCCGAGCGTCTGATAGTCACCGCTCGCCACGGAAATAGTCCGGGCCATGGAGTAGGGCGCGTTGTGTGGAGCAGTAAGGGTTTCAACCACCGCGGTGCGGCCTAACTCGCTGAAGGGACCGGCAAAGAGCGCTGCCGAGGAAGCAGTGAAATCCACCGTGGCCTCAAAGAGCCCTTCCTTGTTGTGGAAGTGCTTCACAATCAGCGCGACAGAAACATTCGCTTCCTCCGCGATGTCTTTCATTGAGACCTGTGAGAAGCTCCGCTCACTGAAAAGCTCGCGTGAACATTCGAGAATTCTCTCCCGCGTCGAAGCTGTTTTCTCCTCCATAGAGGACATGGTACCGGCGACGCATGCGCAGGAAGGGTGATTCGCCCTCTTGCCTCAGATGACCAAGACAGTGAGGTAGAAATTATGGTTATCTCATTCATCGGGGTGGTTCTTTCCCTGATTATCCTCGTCGTGATGGCCTACCGCGGGCACTCCGTGGTGGTCGTCGCCCCCTTCGCGGCCTTGATCGCGGTGGTTTTCTCTGGAGAGCCGATCCTGGCTACCTATACCCAGATCTTTATGCCAGCAGCCGGAAACTTCGTGACCAAGTATTTCCCGCTCTTCCTCTTCGGCGCGATCTTCGGCTTCCTCATGACTTCCACGGGGCTTGCCCGGTACCTAGCTCGCGGGATTACCGCGTTATTCGGGCCAAAGCGCGCGATGTTCTCGACGGTCGTCGCCACAGCCTTGCTCACCTATGGCGGTGTATCTGCGTGGGTTGTGGCTTTTACCATCGTGCCCATCGCGACCGCCCTGTTTAAGGAATCTGGGATCCCCAAACGGCTCATGCCCGGAGCGATTGCGCTGGGAACCATCACCTTCGCGCTGGCCGGGCTTCCCGGTTCGCCGCAGATCCATAACGCAATCCCCACCAGTTACTTCGGTACCAACGTCTACGCGGCACCCCTCTTCGGTCTCATCTCTTCTGCGATCATGCTGGCGGTGGGAACCGCGTGGCTGGAGTACCGCGTGCGCACCCTGCGCGCGGGTGGGGAAACATTTGAGCCGCTCGATGCTGACGGCAAGGTCATCGAAACACCCGAGGGAATCGGCGACAGCGGGGAAGAAGCCAGCGTAGAAATCGGTGGAGAATCCTTCGACACCAACTCCGGTGGCCGCGTTTCTACTCATGCTCGGGCAGAAACTGAACCCTCCGTCCACGTGCAGGGATTGTTGGGCCTAGTTCCCATCGCCGTTGTCATCGCGGTGAACTTCGCCATGGTCTACGGCGTGTCCAAGGTTCTGGATACGTCTTATCTTGGCGAAGAGAAATACGGCGAGACCGATCTCGATTCGTTGTTGGGTATTTGGTCGCCGACGGTCGCTTTAGCTTGCGCGGTCTTCGTCATCGTGGCGATGTTCCCCAAGCGGGCTGCAGAGTCCGTCAAGGAATTCTCCGATGGCGCCAAGAACGCTATTCTGCCGTGCCTGACCACGGCCTCGGAGGTGGGCTATGGCGCAGTGATTGCCGCCCTGGCGGTCTTTAGCGTGGTTAAAAGCAACATGATGGGGATCTCCGATAATGCCTTGGTGGTCTCCACGGTGTCTACCGCCGTCATTTCCGGTATTACCGGCTCCTCCTCGGGTGGTCTTTCCATCACGATGCAGACCCTGGGTGATCAGCTCGCCCAGCTAGCGACGGAACAGGGCATCAGCCTTGAGCTGATGCACCGCGTGACTGCGATGGCCTCGGTGTCCTTCGATTCCATGCCGCACAATGGTGCGGTACTCACCATGTTGATTGTGTGCGGTATGACGCACCGTCTGTCCTATAAGGATGTTGCCGTGGTGACCATCGTTATCCCGCTGGCAACGCTGGCGTTGATGCTCGGCATCAACGCGCTCATCCCGGGCCTTAGTTAGAAAATGTTATGTCCATAGGGTTTTTGGACATGGAGTCCGGTGTCTTTTTGGACACGGAATCCATGGAGGCCTTGGACACTT